>JBGPNP010000022.1:0-14196 GCA_041487575.1 Gaiellaceae bacterium
AACCACGCGCCCACTCGGCCGAAGCCGCAGATGACCTCGTCGGCGACGAGGAGGACGCCGTGCGCGTCGCAGATCTCGCGGATGCGCTCGAAGTAGCCCGGAGGAGGCGTGATCGAGCCGGCCGAGTTCTGGACGGGCTCCATGATCACCGCGGCCACCGTCTGCGGGCCCTCGTTCTCGATCATCCGGTCGACCTCGTCGGCACACGTGAGATCGCACGGCCCGCCGTGGCAGTAGGCGCAGCGGTACTGATAGGGCGTCGGCGCGCGCAGGCAGCCGGGGAGGAGCGGCTCGAAGTTCTGGCGCAGCGCGGCGCTGCCGTTGATGGAGAGGGCGCCCATGGACGTGCCGTGGTAGGAGCTGCGGCGCGTGATCAGCTTGTACCGGGTCGGCTCGCCGCGGAGGCGGTGGTACTGCCGAGCGGCCTTGATCGCCGTCTCGATCGCCTCGGAGCCGCCGCCGACGAAGAAGATCCGCCCTACGTCAATCGGCAGGAGCTCGGCCAATTTGTCGGCGAGCTCGAGCGCAGGCGGCGTCGCGAACCCGACCCAGTTGTGGAAGAAGGGGAGCGTCTCGAGCTGGCGCTTCGCGGCCTCGGCGATCTCCGGCCACGGGCCGTAGCCGATGTTGACGCAGTAGAGCGCGGAGAGGGCGTCGAGGTAGCGATTGCCCTCGGAGTCGTAGATGTAGCACCCTTCGGCCCGCTCGATGACGATCGGCGGCGCGTCGATCGTGCGAGTGAAGTGGCCCCACATGTGATCCGTTGTCGTTGCCATCAGGCCTCCATGTCTGGGGTGTTCGGCGCGGTCATGCGAACGCCCGGACCTGCCGCGCCGCGAGCGCCTGGCTCGCCTTGACGGCCAGCCAGAGCTCCATGCGCTGCTCCGGCTCGTCGGGGTGTCTCCCTGTCTGCTCGCGCAGCCTATCCATGCGGTAGCGCAGCGTGTGGCGGTGGACGCCGAGGCGCTCGGCGGCGTCGCTCCAGCGGCAGCCGGACTCGAGCAGCGCGGTCAGCGACTCGACCAGCCCGCGGTTCTTCGCCGTCCCGCCGAGAACGCGGTCGACGAACGCCTCGAGCGCGGCGTCCGGCAGGCCGAGGAGAAGCTCCAGCGAGCCGAGATCCTGGTAAGAAGCGACGGGACTCGCGACCGCGTCGAGGGCGGCGCGCGCCTCGAGGAGGCTCCGCCCGAGGGCAAGGCCGCGTGCCGGCCGGCCCACGCCGACCCGGGCCTGCGGCTCAGCTTCCACCAGCTTGCGCGCGAGCGAGAGCACGTCCTGCTCGCTCGCCGCCTCGACGAGAAAGGCCGCACGGTCGCGGTGCGCCGTCGAGAGGTAGCGGACGGCGCGGCGGTCGAGCTCCTCCGCCACCTCCTCACGCAGCCGCTCCCCCGCGAGGCCGTTGCGCGGCACGGCGAGAAGCGCGGCGTACTGTCGCTCCGGCTCGAGCCCGAACGCCGTCATCCGCCGGCCCGCCTCGCGGTCGTCGAGGCGCCCGTCCTCGAGGTCGTCGAGGAGGTCGCCGGCCAGGCGGAGCTCGGCGGCACTGACCGCCCTCCGGCGCGAGAGCTCGAAGGCGAGCGCGGTCTGGCCGTGGTGGAGAACGAGGCGATCGTACTCGCCGAAGGGCCGCTCCTCGCGCGCCGCCCGGAGCGTCGCCACCTTCTCGTGCGCGACGACCGGGAGCTCGAGCGCGCCGTCGAGGGAGAGGCGCCGGCGCGCGTGGCGCTCCCCGACGACGCGTCCCGTCTCGTCCACGAGCTGGAGCGAGCAGTCGAGGTGGTTGCAGACGATCGCGAGGAGGGCCTGCAGCCCCCGCCCCTCGAGCACGGCATCCGCAAGCCGCTCGTGTACCTCGAGCGCCTGCGTGAGCTGGTCGAGCTGCTCGTTCGCGAGGTGGCTGAACGCGGCCTTCGTGATCGCGACGAACGGCACCTCGTAGGGCACGCTGAGCACGGGGAAGCCGAGCTTGTCCGCCTCGTCGACGACCGCGGGCGGCACGTCGAGGAAGCCGAAGCCGATGCTGAAGCCGAGCCCGGCGAGCCCGTGCTTCGCGAGTCGGCGGACGTAGGCGCGCTGAGCGGACTCCGTCTCGCCGACGCCGAGGCCGGTCGTGAGCAGGAACTCGCCGCCTTCGAGAAACTGCGTCGGGTCGGTCAGCTCGGAGACGTGGAGCCACGTCACCCGGTTCCCGAGCCCGCCCGAGCCGCCCGCCACCGTCAGGCTCAGCCCGGGCATGCTCAGGATGTCCAGGACGGTCAACATGGGCGGCTTCGACTCAGTGGCCAAAGGTACGCGCGAATCGCGCCTCGATCAAGGGGCATTCTCGACATCGAGGCCGATCGGTTTCGGACGTGCGGGCGGTCGAGCCGCAGCATCTCCAACTCGCCGACCAGCACAGCCAGGGAACGCGAGAAGGCCCGGCGCCTGGCCGGGCCTTCTCGTCCCCGTAGACCGCGGTTTCGGCTTACGAATACGCGACCTGCCCGCGGATCTCGCCGGCAGGGTTCTTCGCCGTGTGCACGTTCACATAGGCGCCGCCGCTCTCGATCGCCTTCACGATCTTCTCGGTGACCTTCACCGTTCCGTGAGCGCCGGACTTGCACGGGCCGCAGAGCGGGATGATCACGGCGCCGGCCTTCCCGGCCTTGCCCATGTGCACGTGAGCCGCCACCGCCTGTCCGCTCAGCTTGCTGAACGTCAGGGTCCACTTGATCGTCTTGCTCGAGCTGCTCTCCGTCAGCGTGCCGACGAACTTTCCGACGGCGGCGGGCGTCTTGACCGCCTGCTTCGGGATCTCGTTCTTCGCGTTGAGCGTCGCGCTCAGCTTCGACGTGTCGCTCCGCGCCGCGAGCCCGATCCCGCTCGCAGCGAGTCCGAGCGCAGCGACGACCGCGATGACGAGCCCTTTCCGACTCACCTTTGCAACCATGCAGCCTCCGATCTCTCGACCCTCTTCGGGAAGCCCCGATGGCACTCCCTACGGGGCGGGGCGCGGACCGGATTCCGGGGACCCGGGTACGATACGCGCGGCAGGTGCCCGTTTCTGCGCCCCGAACCATGAGCCTCGCCGCCCCGTTCGAGGTTGCGCGCTGACGGCGAGCTACGAGAGTGCGGGCGTCTCGCTCGCGAAAGCGGAGGCGATCGTCGAGCGTCTTCGGGCGGCGGTGGACTCGACGCGGACAGCGCGGGTCGAAGGGACGTTCGGCGGGTTCGCGGGTCTCTACGCCCTCGACGAGGAGCGGCTCCTCGCTGCGACGACGGATGGCGTCGGCACGAAGCTCATCCTCTCCAGGCGAGCCGGGCGGCTCAGAGACGCCGGGGCCGACCTCGCGGCGCACTGCGTCAACGACGTCTTGACCACCGGCGCCGAGCCGCTCTTCTTCCTCGACTACGTGGCGTCGGGCGAGCTCGACCTCGCCGACGTGGCCGAGCTCGTCGAGGGCGCCGCCGCGGTCTGCCGCGCCGCGGGCTGCGCGATCCTCGGCGGCGAGACGGCCGAGCTGCCAGGGATCTACCGCGAGGGGGAGCTCGACTTCGCGGGGACCTGTGTCGGGCTCGTGCGGCGCGCCGAGCTCGTGGACGGCTCGCGCTGCGCCCCGGGCGACGCCGTGCTCGGGCTCCCGTCGTCCGGCCTGCACGCGAACGGCTTCTCGCTCGTGCGCAGGCTCCTCGGCGACGGGCCGTTCGACGCCGACCTGCTGCTCGCGCCGACGCGGCTCTACCTCGAAGACGTGCGGGCGCTGCGAAGGCGTTGCGACGTACGCGCCCTCGCCCACGTCACGGGAGGCGGGATCCCGGGCAACCTCGCGCGCGTCCTGCCCCGCAGCATCGGCGCTCGGGTCGACCCCGCGAGCTGGGAGCGTCCGCCCGTGTTCGCCTGGCTCGACGAGCGGGGCGTGCCAGAGGAGGAGCAGCGGCGGGTCTTCAACCTCGGCATCGGCTACTGCGCGGTCGTGCCGGCCGCCGACGCGGCGCAGTCTGGCTTTCCCGTGATAGGACGGCTCGTGGCCGGCGTCGACGGCGTCGTCTTCAGGTAGGGCGGGACGTGCTCGCCCTCCGCCGCCGTGCGCGCTTTCGGCCCACTTCCGTCACGCATACGGCGCACTCGGCCACACACACGCGCGGAGTTCTTCGTTACGCTAGAAAGCGGGTGGTGGGTCGGGGTGCCCCAGAGGAGGACGCGGAAAAATGATCGGCGTCCTCGTCTCCGGAGAGGGAACGAACCTCCAGGCGCTCCTCGACACCGGCCTGCCCGTCGCCGCGGTCGCCTCGAACGTCCCGCTCGCACACGCGCTTCGCCGCGCCGAGGCCGCGGGCGTCCCCACCGCCGTCTTCCCGCTCGAGAGCTACCCCTCGCGAGAGGCCCGTGACCTGGCAATGGCCGACTGGCTCGAGAGCTGCGGCGTCAGCCTCATCGTCTGCGCCGGGTACATGCACCTGCTCACGCCGCCCTTCCTCGCCCGCTTTCGCGTCCTCAACATCCACCCGTCGCTCCTGCCCCGCTTCCCGGGCAGGCACGCCATCGAGGACGCGCTAGCCGCCGGCGTCGAGGCGACGGGCGTGACCGTCCACTTCGTCGACGAGGGGATCGACAGCGGCCCGGTCATCGCCCAGGAGGTCGTGCCCGTCCTTCCGGGCGACACCGTGGAGACGCTTCGCGGCCGGATCCAGGACGTGGAGCACCGCCTCCTCCCGGAGGCGACTCGCCTTTGCCTCGCAGGCGATTTAGGCTAAGTCATGATCGAACGGGTCCTGATCTCGGTCTTCGACAAGACCGGCCTCGACATCTTCGCGCGCGGGCTCGCCGAGCTCGGCGCGGAGCTCGTGGCAAGCGGCGGCACGGCCGCGGCGATCGAGGAGCTGGGCCTCCCGGTCACGCGCGTCGAGGAGCTCACCGAGATGCCCGAGCTGCTCGGTGGCCGCGTCAAGACCCTCCACCCGGCCATCCACGCCGCCATCCTTGCCCGGCGCGACTCGGCCGAAGACATGGCCGGACTCGACATGCTCGGCGCCGAGCCATTCGACCTCGTGTGCGTGAACCTCTACCCGTTCAGCCGCGTCGCGGCCCAGCGCCACGTCCGCGAGGAGGACGCGGTCGAGATGATCGACATCGGCGGCCCCGCCATGCTCCGTGCGGCCGCGAAGAACTTCCTGCACGTCGCCCCCGTTTGCTCCGCGGAGCGATACGAGCCGCTTCTGCGCGAGCTTCGTCGGAGCGGCGACCTCGCCGTCGGCGTGCGCCGCGAGCTCGCTGCCGAGGCCTTCGCTCACTCGGCTGCCTACGAGGCGGCCATCGCGAGCTGGTTCTCGGACAGGGAGAGCTTCCCGCAGCGACTCATCCTCTCGCTCGAGCGGGTGACCGACCTCGCCTACGGTGAGAACACGCACCAGCGGGCCGCCTACTACGCAGAGGCAGGCGCGAGGCGCCACCTCCTCTCGCGGGTCGAGCAGCTCTCGGGCCGCGAGCTCTCCTTCAACAACCTGGACGACCTCGACGCCGGGCGGAGTCTGCTGCAGGAGTTCGAGCTGCCGACGTGCGTCATCGTCAAGCACGCGAACCCCTGCGGCGCCGCCGTCGCGGCAGAGATCGAAAAGGCCTACACGAAGGCGCTCGTCGCCGACCCGATGTCTGCGTACGGCGGCGTCGTCTGCCTCAACCGCCCAGTCGAGCACGGCCTGGCCGAGCGCCTGTCCGAGCAGTTCATCGAGGCGCTGATCGCGCCCGGCTACGAGCCCTACGCGCTCGAGATCCTGAGCCGGAAGCCGGCCATGCGGATCCTCTCCGAGGGGGAGCGCCGCGGCAGGACGCCCGGCGAGCGCGACTACCGCCGCGTCCTCGGGGGCATGCTCGTCCAGGACGCAGACGACGAGGTGGACGACCGCGAGGGCATGCGGGCCGTCACGTCGCGCCACCCCGACGAGGCTCTCTGGGGCGACCTCCTCTTCGCGTGGCGGGTCGCCAAGCATGTGAGCTCGAACGCGATCGTGGTCGCCGGGGATCTCCAGACCCTCGGCATCGGCGCCGGCCAGATGAGCCGCGTCGACGCGGTCCGGATAGCGCTCGAGCGGGCGGAGCAACACGGGCACGACGTCCACGGCGCCGTCCTGGCGTCGGACGCCTTCTTCCCGTTCCCGGACGGGCCACAGCTCGCGCTCGACGCCGGCGTCACCGCCATCATCCAGCCGAGCGGCGCGAAACGCGACGACGAGATTGTCGCGACCGTCGACGCGGCGGGCGCGACGCTCGTCTTCACCTCGCGGCGCCACTTCCACCACTAACACCGGCGCGCGTACGCTTCCGGCGTGCCGCGCGACTACCCGACCGTCCTCGACCTCGTGGGCAAGACGCCGCTCGTCCGGCTCCGCCGCGTCGGGCGCGGGCTCGCGCCGCTCCTCCTCGCCAAGCTCGAGTACCTGAACCCCGGCGGGAGCGTCAAGGACCGGATCGGCCTGCGCATGATCGAGCAGGCCGAGCACGAGGGAAGGCTCGCGCCCGGCGGCACGATCGTCGAGCCGACGAGCGGGAACACCGGCGTCGGGCTTGCCATCGCCGCCACACTCAAGGGCTACCGCTGCGTGTTCGTCATGCCGGACAAGGTGTCAGCCGAGAAGATCGCCCTCCTGCGCGCCTACGGGGCCGAGGTCGTCATCTGCCCGACGGCGGTCCCGCCCGGGTCGCCGGAGAGCTACTACTCCGTCTCGGCACGGCTGGCCGAGGAGATTCCCGGCGCCTACAAGCCTGACCAGTACTCGAATCCCGCCAACCCCCAGGCCCATTACGAGACGACCGGGCCCGAGCTCTGGGAGCAGACGGGAGGGGAGATCGACGCAGTCGTGCTCACCGTCGGCACCGGCGGCACGATCACGGGCATCGCGCGCTACCTGAAGGAGCGCAAGCCCGAGGTCCTCGTCGTCGCAGCCGACCCGGAGGGTTCGATCTTCTCCTCGGCGCAGGTGCATCCCTACCTCGTCGAGGGCATCGGCGAGGACTTCTGGCCGTCTACGTACGACCCGTCCGTCGTCGACGAGTACGTGACCGTGTCGGACCGGGACTCGTTCCTCACCGCCCGCCGGCTCGCGCGCGAGGAGGGCCTCCTCGTCGGCGGCTCGGGCGGCACGGCCGTCTGGGCGTTGCTCGAGGTCGCCCGCCGCTTCGGTCCCGGCGCGACCCTCGCCACTCTCATCCCGGACTCGGGTCGCGGCTACCTCTCGAAGGTCTACGACGACAACTGGCTCGCCGAGCACGGTGTCCTCGAGCGGCGGGCGCCTGTGCCGACGATCGAGGAGGTGCTGGCCTACAAGCGTGCCGAGGAGTCGGAGTTGCCCGAGCTCGTCCTGATCGAGGCGCACGAGAAGGTCGGCCAGGCGATCGAGCTCATGCAGCGCTACGGCATCTCGCAGCTTCCGGTCGTCCGCCACGAGCCGGTGCACGGCCTCGCGGACGTGATCGGTTCGATCCGGGAGCGCGGTCTGCTCGAGCGTGTCTTCAGGAACAGGGAGGCGCTGCACGACGACGTGGCCGCGGCGATGGACCCGCCGCTCCCCGCCGTCGACATCGGGGAGTCGGTCGACCAGGTCTTCGCCGACCTCTCCGGCGAGAGCCCCGCGGTCGTCGTGGCACACGCAGGGAACCCGATCGGCGTCCTCACGCGCTCCGACCTGCTCGAGTATCTCGCCTCGAAGCGGAACGGCGCCTGATGGACTTCGAGACACGGGCGATCCACGTCGGCCAGGACCCGGATCCGGCGACGGGGGCCGTCATCGTCCCCATCTACCAGACCTCCACCTATGTCCAGGAGGAGGTTGGCCGGCACAAGGGCTACGACTACTCGCGCACGGCGAACCCGACGCGAACGGCGCTCGAGACGTGCCTCGCCTCGCTCGAAGGGGCCGCGCGCGGCCTTGCCTTCGCCTCGGGAATGGGGGCGATCACGACCGTCATGCACCTCGTGTCGCCCGGCGAGCGGGTCGTCTCCGTCAACGACGTGTACGGCGGGACCTACCGCCTCTTCACGCAGGTGTACGAGCCGAAGGGCTACGCGTTCTCGTTCCTCCCCGCGGGCGACGTGAGCTCGCGGCTCGCCGAGGCGCTCGACGAGCGGACGCGGCTCGTCTGGATCGAGTCGCCGACGAACCCCCTCATGAACGTCGTCGACATCCGGGCGGCGGCCGAGGCGGCCCACGCGGTCGGAGCCCTCTGCGTCGTCGACTCGACGTTCGCGACCCCCTTCCTCCAGCGCCCGCTCGAGCTCGGAGCCGACCTGGTCGTGCACTCGACGACGAAGTACCTCGGGGGGCATTCGGACGTCGTCGGCGGCTTCGTCGCGACGAGCGAGCCCGCAGCGGCCGAGCGGCTCGCCTTCCTCCAGAACGCGCTCGGCGCGGTGCCGGGACCGCTCGACTGCTGGCTCGTCCTGCGGGGGCTGAAGACGCTCGCGGTGCGGATGCGCCAGCACTGCGCGAACGCACGCCAGATCGCCGCGTGGCTCGAGGAGCATCCCGCCGTCGAGCGCGTGCGCTACCCGGGCCTCGCGAGCCACCCCGACCGCGAGCTCGCGCGGCGGCAGATGGACGACTTCGGCGGCATGATCTCCTTCGAGCTCGCAGGCTCGGAGGAGGACGCGCGCCGGGTCGTCGAGGCGACCAAGCTCTGGCAGCTCGGCGAGAGCCTCGGCGGGGTCGAGAGCCTGATCGAGCTCCCGGCGCCGATGACGCACGCGACGCTCGCGGAGTCGCCGTTCGCGATCCCGGGAAACCTCATCCGCCTGTCGGTGGGAATCGAGTCGGCGCAGGACCTCATCGCCGACCTCGAGCAAGCGCTCCGCCGCGCCGGCGCCTGAGAGCTCGTCCGGCCGCGGCTTACGGTCTGGCGTCCGCAAGCACCTGCTCGTAGGCCGCCACGTAGTCGCGCACCATCCGTTTCGAGCCGAACCGCTCCTCGGCGTAGCGCCGGCACTCCATCGGGTCGAGCCGGTCGGCCGCTTCGAGCGCGTCGACCATGTCGCGGTAGTCGTCGACGACGATGCCCGACACGCCGTGCTCGATCACCTCCGGAACCGCCCCCCGGCGGGTCGCGACGACTGGCGTGCCGCACGCCATGGACTCGATCATGACGAGCCCGAACGGCTCCTCCCACTCGACCGGGAACAGCGTCGCACGGGCGTTCTGGAGCAGGTCGACCTTCTCGTCGTGGGTCACCTCGCCGAGGTACTCGATGCCGCCGCCGAGATGCGGCCGCACCTGCGCGTCGAAGTACTCCTTCTCCGGCGGCTCGCGGAGCTTGCCGGCGATCTTGAGCGGGAGCCCGGCCCGCTGCGCCACCTCGACGGCGCGATGACAGCCCTTGTCAGCGCTCATGCGGCCGAGGAAGAGGAGGTACTCGCCCCGGTGGGGGTGAACCGGGTAGGCCGCGAGGTCGATCGCGTTCGGGCAGTTGGCGACCCAGGGTAGGTTCGGGAGCGGCTTGCGCTGGTTGAGCGAGATCGAGATCAGCCTCACCTGCGGCGCGACCCGCGCGATCTGCTCGTAGACGGGGCCGGCCTCGCCGTCGAGGGGGCCGTGGACGGTGTGCACGACCGGAGTCCGGACCGCGCCTCCGAGCGCGGCGGCCGGTGGGCCGGAGTGGTCGTTCACGATGTCGAACTCAACCGCGCGCTCGTAGCAGGCGAGCGCGTGCCGCAGCTCGGGCAGACTCTCACCGATACGCACGGACGGCGCGACCGGCTCGACAGAGTGGAGCTTCGCCTTCGTGCGCGAGTCACCGGAGGCGAAGAGGGTGACGTCGTGGCCGGAGTCCACGAGACCGTCGGCGAGGAGAGAGACGACCCACTCGATGCCCCCGTAGCCAGTCGGCGGCACAGGGAACCAGACCGGGCTCAGAACGGCGATTCGCACCCGGCGTCCCGCTAGAGCTCCGCGACCTCGACGCGTCCCTCCTCGAGCCGCACCTCCCAGCTCTTCCCGAACGCGCGCACGCCGGAGAGCCGAAGCGTCCCCGCCCAGGACGGCAGGTCCTGCGGTGCAATGGTCTCGAGGAGATGGCGGCGCCGGTTGGGCTGCAGCCCCAGCAGGAGGCGCAGGAGGAGCACGGGCGTTCCGGCCGCCCACGCCTGCGGCCTCGAGGCCGTCGGGTAGGCGATCGGGAAGGGCGTCTCCGAGCGCGGGAAGCCGGCGAAGACCTCCGGAAGCTGGTGCTCGAAGTGCCCGGCCGCCTCCATCATCCGCCGCATGATCCGCTGCGCCTCGGCCCAGCGACCGTAGCGGACGAGCCCGGCGCAGATGAGCGAGTTGTCGTGCGGCCAGACGGTGCCGTTGTGGTACGTGATCGGGTTGAAGCCGGCGTCGCCGGGGGACATCGTGCGGACTCCCCAACCCGACCAGAGGCCCTCGCCCATGAGCCGGTCGACGACCGCGTCGACGCGCCCCGGCGGGACGATCCCGCTCCAGAGCAGGTGCCCGATGTTCGAGCAGAGGGAGTCGACGCGCCGCTTCTCCCGGTCGAGAGCAAGCGCGTAGTAGCCGCCGCGCTCCTCGCACCAGTACGCCTCGTCGAAGCGGCGGCGCAGCTCCGCGGCCTCGCGCTCGAGCCGCTCGGCGAGCTCGCGGTCCCGCCAGACCTCGCGCGCGAGCACAGCCAGCCGGCGCTTCGCGTCGTAGACGTAGCCCTGCACCTCGCAGGGGGCGATCGGCGTCTCCGCCTGCCGGCCGTCGTGGAAGAGCTGGGAGTTCCCCGAGTCCTTCCACGACTGGTTGTCGAGCCCGCGCTCGGAGCGCTTGCCGTACTCGACGAAGCCGTCGCCGTCACGGTCGCCGTAGCGGTCGATCCACTCGAGCGCCCGCATCGCCGGGCCCTTGAGCTCGCGCACGAAGGCGGTGTCGTCCGTCCACTGCCAGACCTCCGAGAGCAGGACGAGGTAGAGGGGCGTCGCATCCACAGTCCCGTAGTAGCGGGGGAACCAGGCCAGGGCGCCCTTGCCCTTCCGCACCTCGTGGACGATCTTCCCCGGCTCGGCGTCGATCGAGGGGTCGTCCTCCGTCGCCTGCAGCTCGGCGAGCACCATGAGCCCGTTCCGGGCGAGCTCGGGACCGAAGAGGAGCGTCTGGAGGGCGGTGATGATCGTGTCGCGGCCGAAGACGGTCATGAACCACGGCATCCCAGCCGCCGGGAGCTTCCCGAACGCGTTCGTCTCGCTGCGGAGCCGGAGCGAGGCGATGTCGGAGACGGACTGGCGGAAGGCGCGGCCGAGGTCGTCCCAGGAGGACCGAAGCTGCGGCACCTGGAGCTGCCAGGCGGCGAGCGAGTCGCGGACGCGGGCGCGCTCGTCCCCGAAACGGCGCTCGATGCGGCTCGGCGCCACCTCCGCGCCCTCGATCGAGGGAATGACGTCCATGCGGAGCTCCCAGCGCTCCCGCGCCTCGAGCGCGATCCGGTAGCGCACCGTCGAGCCCTCGACCTCGCCCGGACGCGAGAAGACGATCTGCGTCCGCCCGGCGAAGCCGTCGGTCGCGGCGAAGACGAACTGATTCGAGGCTGGGTCGTAGTCCGGCGTCACCGGTGGCGGCAGCGGCTTCGCGTGCGCGGGATCGCCGAGGGCGAAGTCCCACGCCTTGACGGCGAAGATGTCGGCGAAGTCCGTGGCGAGCTCGAGCGCGAGCTCGAGCTCCACGCGCCGGCTTGCGTGGTTCTGGACGATCATGCGGTCCTGCATGCCGTCTCCGACGAAGCGCTCGCGCACGATCGAGAGCTCGTCCTGCCGAAGCCCGCCCGCGATCGGGTTGCGGAGGAAGAAGCCGGCCGAGAAGTACTCCGGCTTCCCGCACGAAAGGAAGAGCGGCCGGGCGCCGTTGACGGTCAGGAGGCAGCGCGAGAGGAAGCGCGTGTCGTCCGCGAACAGGCCCATGGTCGGCTCGTCGATGTCGCCGTGCCCATCGCAGACGCAGAAGGTGGAGCCTTCGAGGATCGTGAGGGCCATCTAAGGGCCGGTAGCCTACCGCGGCTCCGGTCGGAGACGGGGGCTACGAGATCAGGCCCCGGCGGAGCGCCGTCGCCACGGCCTGCGTCCGGGTCCCGGCGCCCAGGCGGGCGGTCGCCTTGCGCGCGTGGGTGCGGACGGTCTCGGAGCTGATCGAGAGCCTCCGCCCGATCTCCTCGTGCCGGAGCCCCTCGGCGAGGAGGCGCAGGACGTCGAGCTCCCGCTCCGTCAAGGCCGAGCGGTCCGTGCCCCGCACGAGGAGCGCGACGGAAGCGAGCGCCGGATCGACGTAGGACCGTCCGCAGGCCACGGCCTCGACCGCGCGGACGAGGTCGGTGAGAGGAGCCTCCTTCAGGACGACGCCGGCGGCTCCGGCGGTCAGAGCGTCCCGCACGAGGGCTTCGCCGGCGTCGGCCGTGTAGACGAGAATCGGCGTCTCCGGGGCCGCCTCGCGCAGCCGGGCGACGAGCTCCGCGCCGCCGAGACGCGGCATGCGGTAGTCGACGAGCGCGACATCAGGGCGGGCCTGCTCGACGAGAGCGACGGCACGGGGGCCGTCGGAAACTGGACCGATGACTTCGAAGCCACTGTCTTCGAGCAGGTTGGCGACGGCGGCCGCCATCGCCGGGTGGTCGTCGGCGACGAGGCAGCGTCGAATGGTGGTGGTCATGCGAGCACCTCCTGCGCTTCCCGCAGAAGCGCTTCGGTGGATCCTGGGATGTGGCCGGCTCGAGCGACGGGGAGGCGGATCATCGGGCACCCTCCAGGAGCGACCTGATCCGGGCGGTCAGCAGGTCGACGTAGTCGTCCGACTTGACGACGTAGTCGGAGACGCCCCGGCGATACGCCTCCGGCGCGAGCGCCTGCGAGCGGTCGCCGGTCATCATCACGATCGGGGCCTGGGGCTCCTGCAGTCGGAGTGTGCGAACGAGATCGAGGCCTTTGCCGTCCGGAAGGTACTCGTCGACGATCGCCACCGACCAGCTCGTCGCCGAGATGACCTCGAGAGCACTGTCCAGGTCACAGGCGTGGACGACCCGGACGTCGCCGAGCGCGGCCTCGAGAGCCATCGCGGCAAGCAGGGCGTGGTCGGCGTCGTCCTCGACCAGCAGGACGGTCGGGACGACGCGCATCTCGAACGGCACGTCAGAGCTGACCACCTGGAGGCCCTCCTGCTCGAACCTGATCTCGCCGTCTGCGATGAGGACGAGGGCGAGGTCGACGAGCGCGGGATCCCACTGCCGCCCGCGTCCCGCCTCGAGCTCCCGCACGATCGCCGCCTGGCCTGCCGGCTCCCGGTACGGACGGCGGGCAGACATCGCCTCCACCCCGTCGGCCACGGCGACGATGCGCGCCGGTAGCGGGATCTCCTCGCCGGCCAGGCCGTCGGGGTACCCTTCGCCGTCCCAGCGCTCGTGGTGGTGGCGGACGACAGGCCGCACGCTCGCGAGGAGGTCGAGCGGCTCGAGGAGTCGGTCGCCGACGATCGGGTGCGTGCGCACGAGCGCCATCTCTACCGCGTCGAGAGGTCCCGGCTTGAGCAGCACCCGATCCGGGATGGAGACCTTCCCGATGTCGTGGAGGATGGAGCCGAGCCGCACCGCCTCGACCTGTCCGGCGGCGAGCCCGAGCCGGCAGGCGAGGAGCACCGAGAGCGCGGCGAGGCGTTCGCAGTGACCCTCCATGCCCAGGTCGCGGGCCTCCATCGCGTTCGCGAGCGTGCTCGCGAGCGTCGGCGTGAGGAGCCTCTCGCTCAGCTCGCGCTCGCTGCGGCCGGCACGGTCGAGCGCGGCCGCGACGGCCCGCTCGAGCTCGGCGTGCGAGAACGGCTTCATGATGAAGCCGTCGGCGCCGCGCGACAGGGCTTCCTGGAGGTTCGAATACGTCCCCGCGCCCGTGACGAGGACGACGGGAAGGCTCGCCCGGCGCTTGCGCACGGTCTCGAGCAACTCGAGACCGGAGAGCCCGGGCATGACGATGTCGGAGACGACGCACGAGATCCGGTCGTCGTCGAGCCGCTCGAGGCCCGTCTCCGCGGTGTCGGCGGCTTCGGCTTCGTAGCCGGCCTCGTGGAGGATCTCGACCATGAGGTCGCGGATGACCTCTTCGTCGTCGATGACGAGGACGACGCTCATATCAGCTCGTCTCCTCCTGGAGACCCTCCCGAGCGAAGCGACGGGACCAACTATTCCCCCGCGGAAAATGCGAAGCATTTTTCGCGGCT
>JBGPNP010000023.1:0-14005 GCA_041487575.1 Gaiellaceae bacterium
CGTCTCCCAGCGGCGGCGGGAAGCAATGAGCGGCCGCTCGGCCAGAAGGCGACCCGTCGCGCTCCTCAGGCGGACGACGACCGTGTGCTCGAAGAGCCACCTGAGCTCGCGCCCGGCGATCGAGACCGCCGGACCGCCCGTGTAGCGCACCAGCCGCAGGCAGCCGTCGTCACGGATCGTCGCCGCCGGGCCGGGCACCCCCGCCTTCCAGAGGTCGACGACGAGGCGTTCCGGCGAATGGAGAACGTAGTACGAGACGTACTTGAAGCGGTGTCGAGTCGCCTCGACCTCGACGTAAATCCTGTCGTGGCCCTGGACGAACGCAACGCGGAGCCCTCGAGCCCTGAAGGTGGGCGCCTCGGTGCGAACCCCCGGGTGTACGACCTCGAGCCGCGTCCTGCCGGCGGGCCAGACGGCCGCGTCGAGCAGCGTCGGATCCTGGCCGCCGAGCACCCCGTCCGTGAAGTCGACGACGACACGGACGAAGGCCGGATGGTCGCCGGTCCGGACGCCGACGGCGGCCAGGCTCACGGTCGCGCCCGCGGACGGGACGAGGGCGAGAGCCGCGAGGAGGGCCGGTAGCAGGCGCACGCTCATGTGATAGCGAGGGGTGATGAGGAAGGAGTAAGGATGGTCCTAAGACTTCCGAGCACCACCGCCGCCGGAGTGCGACGATACCGACTGTGATCGCGATCGACCGCGAGAAGAGCGCCGCGCGGATCGAGCAGGACGTCGAGACTCTCGCCGGGCCCGACTTCACCACGTCGAGCGAGGCGATCCGCCGCTATGCCTACACGCAGGCCTACCGGAACACGCTCGACTACTTCACGCGCGCGCTCCGCGACCTCCGCTTCGAGGTCTGGGAGGACCCGCTCGGCACGCTCGTGGCCCAGAACCGCCCGCGCGGCGAGCCGGTCTTCGGGATCGGCTCCCACTGTGACTCGAACCGAAACGGCGGCAAGTACGACGGCACGCTCGGCGTCGTCACCGCGCTCGAGGTCTGCCGGCTGAACGCGGAGCTCGGGGTCGACCTGCCGCTCCGACTCGTCTCCTTCCTCGAGGAGGAGGGCTCCGGCTTCGGGCAGATGCTCCTCGGGAGCCGGATCATCGCCCAGCGCGTCGCGGAAGATGACCTGCGCGAGAAGTTCCGGGCGCTCGACGACGGGCGGAGCTTCTGGGAGCACGCCGCGGCGGCGGGCTACGACCCCGAGCGCTGGCGCGACGCGATCCACGTCCTCGACGACCTCGCCGGCTGGATCGAGTGCCATATCGAGCAGGCGCGCGTCCTCCAGGACACCGGGAACCGGATCGGGATCGTCACCGCGATCGCGGGCTACGTCCACGGCGACCTCTGGATCGAGGGCCGAGCCGACCACGCGGGCGCGACGCCGATGAGCTTCCGCCTCGACCCCGGCCCGGTCGCGGCCGAGGTGATCCTCGAGCTCGAGCGGCTCGCCCGCGCGGCGGGGAAGGGCACCGTCGGCACCGTCGGCGAGATCGCCTTCGAGCCGGGGCTCATCAACGTCGTCCCGGCGCGGGCCCGGCTCTCGCTCGACGTCCGCGGCGTCGACGAGGAGAGCTTCCGCGGCGTCGCCCGCGACGTCGCCGCCTTCGCCGAGGAGGCTGCGCGCCGCCGCGGTACGACAGCGAGCTACCGCCAGCGCCAGACGCTCCCGGCGACCCCGATGGACAGCCGGATCGTCGCCGCCCTCGAGGAGGCGGCGAAAGCGGCGGGCGAGCCGTACATGACGATGCCGTCCGGCGCCGCGCACGACACGATGTGCGTCGCCGACCATGCCCTGACGGCAATGGTCTTCGTCCCCTGCAAGGACGGGATCAGCCATTCGCCCCTCGAGGAGGCGAGCCCGGCCGACGCCGCCCTCGCGGCCGAGATCGTCTTGAACGCGATTCACGCGCTCGTCTAGCTTGTTCTACGCTCACGGCCATGCTCTGCCCTGCCTGCGGCGCTGAGAACCGAGCCGGGCGCAAGTTCTGCGCCGAGTGCGGTACGCCCCTCGCGCGCGCCTGCTCCGCGTGCGGCGCCGCGAACGAGCCCGGCGAGCGCTTCTGCGGCGAGTGCGGCGCGTCGCTCGAGGCCGGCGCGCCCGCGGCAGCCCCTGCCCGCGCAGAGCCGGAGTCGGAGCGCCGCCTCGTCTCGGTCCTCTTCGCCGACCTCGTCGGGTTCACCGCCGCCTCCGATCGGCGCGACCCCGAGGAGGTACGCGAGCTCCTGTCGCGCTACTTCGACACGGCCCGCCGGGTGATCGGTCGCTACGGCGGAACCGTCGAGAAGTTCATCGGCGACGCCGTCATGGCCGTCTGGGGCGCTCCGGTGACCCGCGAGGACGACGCAGAGCGTGCGGTACGCGCCGCGATCGACCTCGTCGCGGCCGTGGCCGCGCTCGGCGCCGAGGTCGGCGCGCCCGGTCTGGGTCTGCGCGCCGGCGTGACGACCGGTGAGGCGGCTGTCACGGTGGGCGCCGAAGGCCAGGGGATGGTCGCCGGGGACCTGGTGAACACGGCCTCGCGGGTGCAGTCGGTCGCCGCGCCGGGAACCGTCCTCGTGGACGAGGCGACCCGCAGGACGGTCGAGGCCTCGATCGCCTGCGAGGAGGCGGGCACGCACGACCTGAAAGGAAAGGCCGAGCCGGTCCCGCTCTGGCGGGCGCTTCGCGTCGTCGCCGCGCGGCGCGGCGGTGGCCGCTCGACGGGCCTGGAGGCGCCGTTCGTCGGTCGCGAGGGCGAGTTCCGGATGCTCCGCGAGCTCTTCCACGCCGCCGCCGACGAGGGCAAGGCCCGGCTCGTCTCCGTCGTCGGGGTCGCCGGCATCGGCAAGTCCCGCCTCGCCTGGGAGTTCGAGAAGTACGTGGACGGCCTCGTGGAGGAGGCCTGGTGGCACCGGGGCCGCTGTCTCTCCTACGGCGAGGGCGTCGCCTACTGGGCGCTCGCCGAGATGGTGAGGATGCGGGCGCGGATCGCCGAGGACGAGCCGCCCGAGTCGGCGCTCGCAAAGCTCCGTCACACCGTCGAGGAGATCATGCTCGACGCGGAGGAGCGCGTCTGGGTCGAGCCCCGGCTCCAGCATCTGCTCGGGCTCGCCGAGCGCACCGCCCCCGACCGCGAAGATCTCTTCTCCGCCTGGCGGCTCTTCTTCGAGCGTCTCGCCGAGAGCTCGCCGACGATCCTCCTCTTCGAGGACATCCAGTGGGCCGACTCGGCGCTCCTCGACTTCATCGAGTACCTCCTCGACTGGTCGCGCAACCACCCGCTCTACGTCATCACGCTCGCCCGACCCGAGATCGCGGAGCGCCATCCCACCTGGAGCGCCGGCAAGCGCAGCTTCACCTCGATCTTCCTCGAGCCCCTGCCCGACGCGGCCATTGACGAGCTGCTCCGCGGCCTCGTCCCTGGCCTTTCGGAGGAGCTGCGTGCGCGCATCCGAGCTCGCGCCGAGGGCATCCCCCTGTACGCGGTCGAGACGGTGCGCATGCTCCTCGACCGCGGTCTCCTCGAGCGGGACGGAAACGAGTTCCGCCCGGCCGGCCCGATCGACTCGCTCGAGGTCCCGGAGACGCTCCAGGCCCTTATCGCGGCGCGCCTCGACGGGCTCGACCCGGGGGAGCGGCGGCTGCTCGAGGACGCCTCCGTCCTCGGGAAGACCTTTACGACGCGGGCGCTCTCGGCTGTCTCCGGCCTCGACGAGGACGAGCTCGCGCCACTTCTCGGCTCGCTCGTCCGCAAGGAGGTGCTCAGCCTTCAGACCGACCCCCGCTCGCCCGAGCGCGGCCAGTATGGCTTCCTGCAGGCGCTCGTCGAGAAGGTCGCCTACGACACGCTGGCTCGGAAGGAGCGAAAGGCGCGGCACCTCAGGGCCGCTGCCTACTTCGAGACCGGGATGGGTCCGGACGAGGAGGAAATTGCAGAGGTAATTGCAGCCCACTACCTCGAGGCCTACCAGGCCGCCCCGGACGCCGACGATGCGGGCGAGATCAAGACGAAGGCCCGCGAACGCCTGACCGCCGCGGCGGAGCGCGCCGCCTCCCTCGCGGCGCACGAGCAGGCCCAGCGGTACTTCGAGCAGGCGGCGCAGCTCGCGGATGAACTTCGGACCAAGGCCGGGCTGCTCGAGCGCGCGGGCGAGGCGGCGCGAGCCGGGGGCCGCCTGGACGCGGCGGAGACCCACTTCGAGTCCGCGTTCGCCCTCTTCCAGGCCCAGGGCGAGTCCCACCCGGCGGCTCGCGTCTCGGCACGCCTCGGAGAGGTGCTTCATATCCGCGGCCGAGTCGAGGAGGCCGTCGCACGCATGGAGGAGTCGTTCGACGTCCTCGTCAGAGACGAGCCGGACGGAGATCTCGCCGCCCTCTCGGCAGAGCTCGCGCGGCTCCTTCGTATCCTCGGCAAGGATGAACGAGCGACGGAGCGAAACGAGTTCGCGCTCGAGATCGCCGAGTCGCTCCGGCTCCCCGAGCTCGTCGCACGGACGCTCACGACGAAGTCCCTCATCCTCATCCGGCGGCCGAACGAAGCCTGGGCGCTCGTTCAGCAAGCGCTCCGCATCGCCCTCGACCACGACCTCGTCGCGGCCGCGCTTCGCGCTTATGGGAACCTCGGCCACCTGGCGCAGCAACAGGATCGCTTCGGTGAAGCCGTGCGCGCCACTCGGGACGGCCTCGCGCTGGCGCGGAAACGGGGAGACCGGGTGTGGGAGTGGTTCCTGCTCTCGAACCTCGTCGAGTTCTCGTACACCGCCGGCGACTGGGAGGAGGCCCTTCAGCTCGCAGACCAGTTCCCGGACGAGGCGCGGTCGAGCGCCAGTACCAACTTTCCGGCGGAGACGCTAGCCCGGATACACGTCGAGCGCGGCGACCTCGACCAGGCACGCGCGCTCGCGGTCCCACTCGAGGGTCGCGAAGAGTCGGCCGACCTCGGCGATCGTGGCTACGCGGCGCTCGCGCTAGCGGCGTTGGCCCGCGCAGACGGGAGGCACGACGAGGCGCTCGCCGCGGGCCAGGAGGCGCTCCGAGCTCTGCGAGCGTCCGGGAGCCCCGGCACGGCCGTCGAGGGCTTCGCCGAGGCCGGCAACGCTGCACTCGCGCTCGGCGACCTCGGGAAAGTCGATGAGCTCCTGGACGAGTGCGAGCGTTTGGAGCCGGTCGTAAGGACCATGTACCTCGACGCCCACGCTGCCAGGCTCCGCGCACACCTAGCCGAGCGGCGCGGCGAGCGGGCACGGGCCGACGACAGCTTCGAGACCGCCATCGCCCTCTTCGGCGAGCTCGGCGTTCCGTTCTGGCTCGCTGTCACCCTCCTCGAGCACGGCGAGCCACTCCTCGCCTCCGGCCGTGCCGACGGGGCTGAACCTCTGCTCGCCGAGGCCCAGGAGATCTTCGAGCGCCTCGGCGTGAGGCCGTGGCTCGAGCGGCTCGAGCGCGCCCGAGCCGGTACGCTGGCCGCCGCGCCATGACCGCCGTCGACCGCGACCGGCTGCGCGAACTCCTCGCGCGCGAGGAGCGCCGCTTCGTCGAGACGCACCCGCGTTCGCGCGAGCTCTTCCTCCGGGCCGGCCGCTCGCTCCTCGCCGGCGTGCCGATGCACTGGATGACCGAATGGGCCGGCGCCTACCCCGTCTTCGTGGCCGAGGCCGAGGGAGCGCGCTTCGCCGACGTCGACGGGCACGAATACGTCGACTTCTGCCTCGGCGACACCGGCGCGATGGCCGGGCACGCGCCGAAGCCGGTCGTCGAAGCCGTCGCGGCGCAGGCCGCGCAAGGGATAACGCTCATGCTCCCGACCGAGGACGCGATCTGGGCCGGCGAGGAGCTTGCCCGCCGCTTCGGGCTCCCGGTCTGGCAGCTCGCCCTCACGGCGACGGACGCCAACCGCTTCACGATCCGCCTCGCCCGCGCGATCACCGGGCGGCCGAAGGTGCTCGTCTACGCGTGGTGCTACCACGGCTCGGTGGACGAGTCCCTGATCGTCGTGGACGCAGACGGCGTGCCGCACGCTCGCCCGCACAACATCGGCCCGCCCGTCCACCCGGCCGTGACGACGCGCGTCGTCGAGTTCAACGACCTCGAGGCCCTCGAGCACGAGCTCGCGCACGGGGACGTCGCCTGCGTCCTCGCCGAGCCCGCGATGACGAACATCGGCATCATCCTCCCCGACGCGGGTTACCACGAGGCCCTGCGCGAGCTGACACGCCACCACGGGGCGCTCCTCGTCATCGACGAGACGCACACGATCTGCGCCGGCCCGGGCGGCTACACCCGGGCTTACGGGCTCGAGCCGGACTTCCTCACGATCGGGAAGACGATCGGGGGAGGCGTGCCTGCGGCGGCGTACGGGTTCACCGAGGAGGTGCGCGACCGGATCCTCGCCGCTATGCCGCCCCAGACGGACGTCGGCGGCATCGGCGGCACGCTGGCCGGCAACGCGCTCTCGCTCGCGGCCATCCGCGCCTGCCTCGGGCAGGTGCTGACGGACGAGGCGTTCGCACGCATGGTCGCCCTCGGCGAGCGGTTCGAAGCCGGCGTCGCCGGGGCGATCGCCGCGCGCGACCTCCCCTGGAGCGTGACGCGCCTCGGCTGCCGCGTCGAGTACTGGCCGCAGCCGGCGATGGCCCGCAACGGCGCCGAGGCGGCCGCCTCCGCCGACCACGAGCTCGACCGCTACCTCCACCTCCACGCGCTCAACCGCGGCGTCCTCATGACGCCCTTCCACAACATGGCCCTCATGTGCCCGGCGACGACCGAGGCCGACGTCGACCGGCACACGGAGGTCTTCGGCGAGGCCGTCGCCGAGCTCGCCCGCTGAGCCTCAGCGGCGCCGGGAAGCCCGGCGGACCCGCTCGACATCGACGAGCATGACGTGGAAGACGCCGACGATCGCGACGACGACGAGCGCGATCGAGAGCCAAGTCACGACTCAGATATCGGCGGCTCTCGCCGGCGAGGTTAGGTACTTCCTACCGGCTCACGCCCTGAGCGCGGCGAGCCGGCGGATCCCCGCCGGGGCGCGGCCGAGCGACTCGAACGTCTCCCCCGCGTCCGTGCTGCGCCAGATCTCGCCGTTCCGTAGCCCCACGAAGAGGACGCCCGGCTCGGGCGCGGCGAGCCCGAGCGGCGTCTCGGCGAGCGGCTCAGCGATGAGCGGCGTCCAGCGGCCGCCGTCCCGGCGGTAGATCCGGGCCTCGGCCGGCTTCTGCCCGTGCGCCTTGAAGGGGCTCGGCGCCGACGCGACATACACCCGCTCCCCGTCGGTGGCAGTTGCGACCGCGTATTTGCGCCCCTTCTCCAGCGGCGCCCGCTCCCAGGTCGCGCCCGCGTCGGCGCTCGCGGCAAACCCGCCGCCGTTCCCGCCCGCCTCGTTCACGCGCCCGGCCGGGTCGGCGGCAAGGTCGTGACAATCCCGGAGCGCCCCGGGGCGGTGGTCCTCCCACGTCCGCCCGCCGTCGGTCGAGCGAACGACCGCGCCCGCCTCGATCCCGACGACGTAAGCCCCGCCGGCGACGACGATGCCGGAGACGTACGCCCTGAAGGGAGGCGCACCGGGGAAGAACCACAGGCGCCGCGAGCGGATCCGCCGGAAGGCGTCGAGCTCGACCCAGCTCTCGCCGGAGTCGTCGCTCTTGTAGACGCCGGTCGGCTCGGTGCCGGCGAGGACGACTTCGTCCGAGGCGGCGATCGCGGTGACGGCGAGGCCGTCGAGGCGGGCCGGCTCCCACGTCCGCCCGCCGTCGCGGGAGCGCACCACTCCCCCGCTCCGCGCGCCCGCATAGGCGACGCTGCCGGCGACCGCAACCCCGGTGCACCGCTCCAGCGGATGAATGAGCTCGGCCCGCCAGACGCCGTCCTCTTCTGCCGCCCGGACGACCCCTGCGCGCGTCGCCGCCAGAAGGGCCCAGGCCATCAGAGCGCCTCGAGTAACCCCCGCATGCGGTCGAGCGCGCGCGTGAGGTTCTCCTGCGAGTTCGCGTACGAGAGCCGCAAGTTGTCCTTGCCGACCTGCCCGAAGGCGGTGCCTGCGAGAACGGCGACGCCGGCCTCATGGAGGAGCCGGTAGGCGACCTCGTCGGCCGGGATCGGGACGCGGGAGACGTTCGGGAAGGCGTAGAAGGCGCCGTGCGGCATGACGCACGAGACGCCCGGGAGCTCGTTCAGGCCCCGCACGACGAGGTCGCGGCGGCGGCGGAACTCCTCCACCATCGCCCGCGGCTCGTCCTGAGGCCCACGCAGGGCCGCGACGCCCGCGAGCTGGACGAAGGGCGGCACGCAGGAGGTCGAGTTGACGAAGAAGCGCACGAGCGGGTCGACGAGCGCGTCGGGCACCGCCGCGAAGCCGCAGCGCCAGCCCGTCATCGCGTACGTCTTCGAGAGCCCGTCGAGGAGGATCGTCCGCTCGAGCATCCCCGGGTGCGAGGCGACGCTCGCGAACTCGACGTCGTAGAGCATCTGCGAGTAGACCTCGTCCGAGAGCACCCACGCGTTCGACTCGGCGAGGAGCCCAGCCGCCTCCGCGGTGTCCTCCGGCCCGACGACGCCCCCGGTCGGGTTCTGCGGCGAGTTCAGGATCACGAGCTTCGTCCTCGGCCCGAGCCGCGCGGACAACTCGTCGAGGTCGAAGGCGAACTCACGCTCCTCGTGGAGCGGGAGCGGCACCGGCGTCGCTCCGGCCCAGCGGATCGCCGACTCGTAGATTGGGAAGCCGGGGTCGGGGTAGACGACCTCGTCGCCCGGGTTGCAGACGGCAAGGATCGTGAAGAAGAGAAACGGCTTCGCGCCGGTGCCGACGAGTACGTTCTCGGGCCGCACCGAGATGCCGCGGCTCCCCGACAGGTACTCCGCCGCCGCCTCCCGGAGCTCGGGGATGCCGGCGGAGGGGCAGTAGTGCGTCTGCCCCGCCCGCATCGCCGACGCCGCCGCCTCGCAGACGTGCGCGGGCGTGTCGAAGTCGGGCTCACCGATCTCGAGGTGGATGACGTCCCGCCCCTCGCGCTCGAGCTGCCTCGCCTGTGCGAGGACGCTGAAAGCGGTCTCGGTCCCGAGCCGCTCCAGGCTCGCCGCGAGGCCAGGGGTGGCGGTCGTGCTCATGAGGCCGCGAGCATACCCGGCAGGCTCAGAGTGAGGTGAGCCCCGAACGTCTGAGCCGAGAGCCGACGACGACGTTGGCAGCCTCGGCGCTCGGCGTGTGCCCGGTGACCGCGCCGATGAACTCGTCCCGCTCGAGCGAGAGGACCTCGATGTCCGTCCGGGCCGTGATGCCCGCCGTTCGCGGGACGTTACGGAGCAGCGCGATCTCGCCGAAGTACTCTCCGCGGCCGAGCGTCGTCAGCAGGCGGCCGTCCTGGGTAACGTCCACCTCGCCCTCGCCGACCACGTAGAAGCGGTCGCCCGGGTCGCCCTGCCGGAACACGACCTCGCCGGCGGAGAACCGGTGCGAAACGAGGCTCGAGGCAAGGTGCTCGAGCGCGGGCCCCGGCAGCGGTCCGAAGAAGGAGATCCCGCGCAGGAGCTCGAGCTCTCGCTCGGCGAACTTCGCCGCCGCGTCGATGCTGAGGACGCGGCCCCAGGTGAGCGCCGCGAGGACGGGCAGGAACGCCCCGGTCACGATCAGCGCCCAACGAACCCCGAGCCCGTGGACGAGGACCGGCGCGAGGATCGAGCCGACCGCGATCGTCCCGAGCACGAGGCTCTCGAGGATGCCGAAGACCCGCGCGAGCACTTCGTCGGGCACTGCTCGCTGGAGGAGGGTCAGCCCGGCCACGTCCACGACGGTGTTGGCGAGACCGACGACGGCGAGGAGGACGATCGCGCTCGTCTGGCTGGTCCAGACGGCCATGAGTGCGATGGGCGCTCCCCAGAGAACGATGCCGACGCCGAAAGAGGGGGCGAGCCGCTTGCGGCCGATGAGCGCGAGCGCCGCGACGGCGCCCACGACCCCGCCCACCCCGAGCGCGGAGAGCAGGTAGCCGAGGCCCTTGTCGCCGATGCGGAGGAACTGGAGGGCCACGACGACGACGAGGACGTTGAGGGCGCCCGAGACCAGCGTCTGCGCGGCGTACAGCCCGACGAGCACGCGCATCGGCCCTTTCTTCCCGATCGCGACGAAGCCGGCGAGGAGCGAGCGGGCGATGCCCTCGGGCTCCGGCGCCGCCTCCTGGGGCCCCTCCACGCGGATGCGGCTAATGAGGATCGCCGACCAGAGGAAAGTCCCAGCCGTGATCGCGAAGGAGACTCCGATGTCGGTGAAGGCGACGACGATGCCGGCCAGCGCCGGGCCGGCGAAGCTCGTCACGCCCTCGATCGTGCTCGAAGCGACGTTCGCCGCCGTCAACTCGTCAGGCGTGCGCGCGAGCGAGGGCAGGATCGCCGCCTGGGCCGGGTGGAACGCCGTCGCGACGAGGGCGACGACGCCGATGAGCGCGAAGATGACCCCTGCCGGCGCGTCGGCGAAGGCGGCGAAGGCGGCGAGGGCCATGCAGACGGCGCGCGTCGCGTCCGCCGTGACCATGACGAGCCGGCGCGAGTACCGGTCGGCGAGGATGGCGGTGAAGGGTGCTGCGAACGCCGATGGGAGCATGCGGATGAGGTAGACGAGGCCGACCGCGCTCGGGCCGCCCGCGTCGTAGGCGAAGACCGCGAGCGCGATCGCCGCCGCCCAGTCCCCCATCTCCGACTCGGCCCACGCGAGCTCAACCCGCCGCAGGTTCGGGTTGCGAAAGACGTCGCGAAACGCCGCGAAGGACTCGCCGAATCGCTGCCCGAGAGAGCCCACGACTCCGGGAGCATCTCATCACGTCTTGCCCTTTTGAAGAATTACGGGAAGAATGAACCCGGCCCGCGCGTCTAGTGCGTAGGGCACCGTCAACCGAGAGGAGCACCGTGGCGCTGCATCGCAGGAAGAAGTAGCCCTCTGCCACCTGTGTGTTGACGTAAGCCGGGGTGGCCAGCTGACCCGGTCTTTACGGAGTGGGGCGCCCTCCGACTCGTCCGAGACGGAAGGCATGTCTGTGGTTCCTTTCGGGGGGACATCGAGCGCGGCGACACGGTTCGAGCGTCGTCACTACTGCTATTGAGATGAAGTCGACGGCGTGATACAAGGGCGCCGTGCCGCTCCACCGCCGTCTCGCAGCCACGGTCGCCGTCGCCGCCCTGTGCATCCTTGGTCTAGCTGGCGCTGGGCAGGCCGTCGGCGCGAAGCCTCTCCGGACGAGCGGCGGAGGGGGAGCGCCTCCTGACATCACGATCACGAAGACCGCGAACACGGCGACCGCCACGGTCGGCGACACGCTCACCTACACGATCACCGTCTTCCTCAAGTCGGAGGGCAAGGTCACTGCGATCGCGACTCGAGTGATCGTCACCGATACGCTCCCGAGCGGACTCACGCTCGTCTCGACGAAATCGGACCGCGGCGCGGGAAGCTGCACCGGCACGACGACCCTGACGTGCGACCTCGACTACGTGAACGGCGACGCGAAGGGCACGATCCTCGTCGTGGTTCGCGCGGCGCAGGCCGGCACGATCGTGAACACCGCGTCCGTGCAGGAGCACCAGACCGATCCGAACCTGTCGAACAACTCGGCGTCCGCGACCGTGAACGTCGCACAGCCGGCGCCGCCCGCCCCTCCACCCCCGACCGCCGGCCACGCGGGGCCGCCCCGCCTCGTGCGCGGTGGCCCGGCCACCCTCCAGGCGAGCCGCTCCGGCCGCTACGCAGAGATCTCGTTCCGGCTCTTCGTCGACGAGCCAGCGACGCTCGTCGCCCGAGCGGCCGGGCTCTCGCTCGTCGCGGGGAGCCGCCTCGGCGCCACGGGAACGGAAGCATCGGCGTCGTCCCTGAAGACCTCCGTCGACGTGCCGAGGGTTGTTCGCGTCAAGCTCCGCTTCGACGCGGCGAAGCTCAGGAAGGGCAGCGTGCACCGGGCGACCGTCCAGGCCACCGACCGGGACGGGCAGAGCTCGACGCTCACCGTACCCTTCCGGGCCTGACGCACCACGGCGATCGCAGCTCGCGCCGCTCGACAAGGCCCGGCTGGGACAGCGTTCCCGGAACTCACAGCTCGACGGCGAGGAGCTCGAGCGCGCCGGCGAGCACGCGCGCCCCGAGCTCGCAGTGCTCCGGCGTCGTGTACTCCTCCGGTGAGTGGCTGACCCCGCCGCGGCTCGGGACGAAGAGCATCCCCGCCGGGACGCGGCGGGCGAGCATCATCGCGTCGTGACCGGCGCCGCTCGTCATGCGCATGTGCGTCGCGCCCTCGAGGTCGGCCGCCCGCTCGATCAGCTCCTGGATCCGCCCGTCGAGTAGCGTCGGAGGCTTCCAGTGCGTCCGAGCGAGCTCGAGGCCGAGGCCCTCCTCGGCGGCGATGCGCTCGAGCGTCTCGCGGACGAAGACGTCGACGCGCGCGAACCCTTCCGGGATCGGAGAGCGGACGTCGATCGAGAGCTCGGCGAGGCTCGGGACGACGTTCGCGCCGCCCGGCTCGACCCTGATCTGGCCGACGTTCGCGGTCACGTCGCCTCGCGAGCGCGCCTCGTCGCGAAGCGCCAGCACGGCCCGCGCGGCTCCGGCGAGGGCGTCGCGCCGCGCGGCCATCGGCGTCGTCCCCGCGTGATTCGCGACCCCCTGGAAGCGCGCCCGGAAGCCAACGAGGCCTGTGATGCTCGTGACGACGCCGATGTCGATGCCTCGCTCCTCGAGCACGGGGCCCTGCTCGATGTGGAGCTCGAGGTACGCGCCGACCTCATCGACGCCACGGGCCTCGGACAGCCGGTCGAAGTCGAAGCCGGCCCCTGTCATGGCCTCGGGGATGCCCCGCGCACGCCAGTCCTCGAGCTCGAGGTCGTCGCCGATGAAGGCTCGGCTTCCGAGGAGGCTCGTCCGGAAGCGCGCGCCCTCCTCGTCGTTGAAGGAGACGACCCGGACCGGTCGGGCGGGCTCGACGCCGCGGCAGCGCAGGATCCGCATGGCCTCGAGCGCGGCGACGACCCCGAGCGCGCCGTCGTAGCGCCCGCCGCGGGGCACCGTGTCGAGGTGGGAGCCGGCGAGGCCGGCCTTCCCTTCGCCGACGTCCCAGAGACCGTGGACATTCCCGGCCGGGTCGATCCATCCGTGCATCCCGAGCTCCTCGAGCCGGCCGAGGAGCCAGCGGTTCGCCTCGGCGAGCTCGGGCGTCCACGCGAAGCGGCTGACGCCATGGTCGTCGCTCCCGATCTGCGCTGCTGCCTCGAGATCAGCCGCGAGCGAGTTCACGCTGCTTCCCGAGCCAGCGGATTCGCGCTAGTGACCGTGCTCGGGGGGGAGCCCGAAGCGGCGCGCGGTGCCCTCCTCCGAGTCCCACTGGATGAAGACAGCGGGCTCGTCGCCGACGACCCAGGCGTCGTGACCCGCCTCGACGACTGCGAACTGCGGCGCGATCACCTCGTACGTGCAACCGTCGTCGTAGACGCCCTGGATGTGGCCCCTGGCGAGGAAGCCGACGTGCGTATGCATGCAGGACTCGGTCCGGACGACCGGCTTCATATGGGTCGACCAGCGGAACCCGGGCGGATAGACGATGCGCTTCATCCGGCCGTTCCCGGCCCGGAAGATGTCTACCTGAACCCCTCCGATCTCCCGGTGTTCCGCGCCTTCGACGGGAGCGAGCAGCGGGTCGTCCATGGGGCCGAGTCTAGACGGTTCGGGTCGTCCCGTCCGCGCCGACGAGCGAGAAGAACTTCTCGTCCTGGAGGAGCGGCGGCGAGGGGAAGGCCACCTTCGAGTGCGAGAGCCCGAGCTGGACGATCGTCTCCGCGATCTTGATCGCCACCGGGCCCGGGTTGATCACGGGCGCGGGGAGGTGCGCGCTCATGTAGTCGCCCGCCTGGTGCATCGTCGTCGAGCCGAGGAGGATGACGTCGGCGCCGTCCTCCTCGATCGCCTTCCGCCCCTCGGCGGTGAGCTTCTCGAACATCTCCTCCTCCTTGCCGGCGAAGAGAGCCTCGACGTCAGGCGGGATGTCGACCGC
>JBGPNP010000024.1:0-13980 GCA_041487575.1 Gaiellaceae bacterium
GCCACCGCCACGAACAGGACGAGGCCGAGCTTGACGCTGAGGCGGCGGGGGCCCGGGGAGGGGTTCACGACTCGTCCCGGAAGCGGTAGCCGACCCCACGCACGGTGAAGATGTACTCGGGCTCGCGCGGGTCGCGCTCGATCTTCTCGCGCAGGTGCCGGACGTGGACGTCGATCGTGCGCGGGTCGCGGTATTCGGAGCCGCCCCACAGGGTGTCGAGGAGGACGCGTCGGGAAAAGACGCGGCCGGGGCTGGCGGCGAGCGTCCGCAGGAGCTCGAACTCCAGGTACGTGAGCTGAGCCGGCTCCCCCCTCACCTCGAGCGAGCGCCGGGCAAGGTCGATCCTGAGCCCGTCGGCCTCGATCACCTCGCTGCGAGCCGCCGGCGGCGGCAGGTGAGCGCGGCGCAGGAGCGCTCGCACGCGACTCCTGAACTCCCGGATCGAGAACGGCTTCGTGATGTAGTCGTCCGCCCCGATCTCCAGGCCGATCACCTTGTCGATCTCGTCGTCGCGCGCCGTCAACATGATGATCGGCACCGTGCTCTGGGCCCTCAGGCGCCGGCATACTTCGAGCCCATCGAGCTTCGGCAGCATGAGATCGAGGACGACGAGGTCGACCCGCTCCGCGGCGAACCGCTCAAGGGCCTCGGCGCCGTCGCGGGCCTGGACGACGCGGTAGCCCTCCCGCTCGAGCGGGAACGTGAGGAGCTTCTGCACGGACTCCTCGTCGTCCACGAGGAGGATGGTCGCGTTCTCGGCCACGAGAAAAGGATAGGCCGACGATCGACGGATTAGGGCGAGTGGCGAGCCACTAGACTCGCCGCCGATGGAGGAGCCGCTGCAGCGCCGTCGGCGCAGACGGTCGGGGGCCGGGCTCGAGCGCCCGCTCTCCGGCCGCCTCTACCGGGCCGCCTGGGCGGTGGTGGTGGTTCCGGTGCTCGTCACGGCGTTCACCGTCGGTCAGCCGGCGCCCTTGCCGGCGCCCGAGCTTCCGGCGTCCTTCGACCAGGGGACCGCCGTACGGCTGGCGGCCGAGCTTGCGGAGCGGTTCCCCGATCGAAGGCCGAACACCAGAGGCGCGGCAGGAGCTGCCGCCTGGGTCGAGAAGCATCTCGGTGACTTCGGCCTGCCGCCCGCGCGGGCAACCTTCACCGCCAAGGTTCCGGGGGTCGGCGAGCGGACGTTCGTCAACATCTTCGCCATCGTCCCTGGAGCATCTCGCCAGGCGATCGTCGTCATGGCCCACCGGGACAACCTCGGGCTTTCCCCGGGAGCGAACGACGACGCCTCCGGCACCGCCGCCCTCCTCGAACTCGCCCGCAACGTCGTCACGCCCACGGAGGGGCGTCAGGTGTCGCTCGAGCACACGCTCGTCTTCCTCTCGACGGACGGCGACGCATTCGGCGGGCTCGGGGCGGCCGAGTTCGCCCGCGACCCGGGCCCTGTTCTGCGCCTGATCGGCCCCCAGGCGTCGATCGCCGTCGTCGTCAACCTCGACGCGATCGCCGGGGCCGGCCCTCCGCGGCTCGAGTTCGCGGGAGACACGCCCCGGTCAGCCTCTCCGGCCTTCCTGCGCACCGTTGACGAACGCGTCCGCAAGCAGAACGGGTCGGCCCCGAGCAGGCCTAGCATCGCAGGGCAGCTCATCGACCTCGCCTTCCCTTTCAGCCTCTTCGGCCAGGCGCCGCTCGTGGCGCGCGGTGTCCCCGCGGTGACGCTCACGAGCGGCGGCGCGCGGCCGCCGCCGCCCTCCGGTGACACCGTCGCAGCGCTCCGGCGCGGACGGCTCGGGGAAATCGGCCGGTCGGCCCAGGGACTCCTTGCCTCGCTGGACCAGGCCGTCGACGCCGTCCGCGGCACCGACAGCTTCCTGTACCTGGGCAGCCGCATCGTCCGCGGCTGGGGGATCGAGTTCGTTCTCCTGGCCGCGCTCCTTCCGTTCTTTGTCTCCACCCTCGAGCTCTTCGCACGCCTTCGGCGGCTGCGCGTGCCGCTCGCGCCGGCACTGCGAAGCCTGCGCAGCCGCCTCGCGATCTGGCTATGGGGCGGGGGCGTCTTCGCGCTGCTGGCGGTCGTCGGTGCGTTCCCGAAGGGAGAGGCGAGGCCGCTGTCGCCGGACACGGCGGCGGCCGAGGACTGGCCCGTCGGCGCGCTCTCCTTGCTCGCGTTCCTTTCGGCGGTCGCCTGGCTCCTCGCCCGCCCGCGGCTCGTCCCCCGTCGACCGCTCGAGCGAGAGGCGGAGCTCGCGGGGCACCTCGCGGCGATGCTCGGGCTCGGCGTGGCCGCGCTCCTCGTCGCGGCGACCAACCCGTATACGCTCCTCTTCGTCCTCCCCTCGCTCCACGCCTGGCTCTGGCTTTCGGAGCTCGAGGGCGGTATCCGGGCGAGGATCGCGCTCTACGCGGCCGGGTTTGCCGGCCCGGCGCTCCTGCTCGTCTCCTTCGCCGTCCGCTTCGACCTCGGCCTCGACGCCCCCTGGTACGTCCTGGCGCTCGCCGCGGTCGGCTACGTCCCGGTCTCTCTCGGGATCGCCTTCCTCGTCTGGGGGGCGGCCGCCGCCCAACTCGGGGCGCTCGCCGTCGGCCGCTATGCCCCCCACCCGCGGTGGTCCGAGAGGCCGCGGCTCGGGCCGATCCGCTCGGCGCTCCGACGGCTCGAGCTCGCGCGCCGGGCACGCCGCCGAGCCCTACGTGAGCGCTAGGTAGCGCACCTCCGCGCCTGCGGGCAGCTCGCCCTGGCCGGACTCGACGGCCACGAGGGCGTCGGAGCGGCCGGCGCGCACGATCATGTGCGAGTCCTGGCCCGGCTGCGGCTCGAGCACGACGCCGTCGCCCTCGCGGCGCACGCGAGCGCGGACGAACTCGTCCCGGTGCGGGTTCCGCCGGACCGCGGCGGCGAGGATCCCCCGGTCCAACACCGGCAGCGGCTCGGGCAGCCCGAGGAGCGCGTTGATCGCGGGCCGGACGAAGAGCTCGAAAGTGACGAGGACGGAGACCGGGTTCCCGGGCAGGACGAACACGGGATGGGCTCGCCGCATACCGAAACAGACCGGCTTCCCCGGCTTGACCGAGACGCCCCAGAACACCTCCTCGATCCGGAACCCGGCGAACGTCGAGCGGACGAGGTCGTGCGGCCCGACCGACGCGCCGCCGGAGGTGACGAGCATGTCGAAGCCGAGGAGTGCCCGCTCCATCTCGCGCTCGAGCTGCTCGCGGTCGTCCCCGACGACTCCGAGCAGCGCCGGCACGGCACCGGCCGCCTGGCACGCGGCGGCGAGGAGGAGCCCGTTCGACTCGTAGATCTGGCCCGGGCCGAGCGCCTCGCCCGGCTGGCGGAGCTCCGAGCCCGTGACGAGGATCCCGACGCGGGGTCGCTTCGCGCACCTCACCTCAGAAACCCCCGCAGCCGCTAGCGCCCCTACCTGCGCCGGTCCGAGGCGAACGCCGGCCTCGAGCACCACTCCGCCGGCCTCGACGTCGCCGCCCCGCGGCCGCACGTTCGCGCCCGCAGGAACGGGCTTCTGGACGCGGGCGCCGCCGGCCTCCTCTTCGACCAACTCGAGCGGGATGACGGCGTCGGCGCCCTCCGGGACGACTCCGCCGGTCGAGATCGCCATGGCCTGCCCAGGCGCAAGCGGCGCCATGGCCGGCGACCCGGCCGCGATCCTCGCCACGACGGGCAGAGTCACCGGCGCCGCGGCCGTGTCCGCCGAGCGCAGCGCGTACCCGTCCATAGCCGAGCTGGGGAAGGGAGGGAGGTCAACCGCGGCGCACGCCGGCTCCGCCAGCACTCGCCCGGCGGCGCGCTCGATCGGGACGCGTTCGGCGTCGATCGGCTTTACGCGCTCGAGGACGCGTCGCTGCGCCTCCGTCACGGAGATGAGCTCGCTCATGGCTCCATACCCTAACGGCCGGCCGCTTCCACCCGCGCGAAGCGGCTCCGATATTATGATGATAATTCAGAGAAGCGCCGTTAGAGCGGGACGGCATCGCGCAGGAGATACGCGGAGAGCGCGAGGGCGAGCGCCCGCGCAAGCTGATCCTCCTCCACAGCGGCGAGCGGCACCGCCCACACCGCGTACCACGGCACGAGCCAGGGCGTCGCCACGAGAAGGAGCCCCGCCGCGAGCCCGAGCCGCGCGCGGCCGCGCCACGCCTCGCGCAGGAGCCAGAGGTACGCCAGCACGAAGAGGCCGGCGAGCAGCCAGGCGGAGACGTCCTTCGAAAGCCCGAGGCCCGAGACGCGGTTCGGAAGCGAGTACTGGGCCTGCTTGCGCAGGTTCCCTGAGAGCGGGCCGACGACGCCTAGCCAGTGAGCGCCGTAACGCCAGGTGGCGAGCACGACGACGACGGCCACGCACGCGGCGAAGCCGAAATGCCGCACCTCGCGACCCGCCCGCCGCGCTTCGAGCGCGCGCAGCGGCAGGAAGACGAGCGCGACCCACTTCACGGCCGCCGCCGCGGCCCAGGCGGCTCCGGCCCACTGCCTTCGGCCGGAGGCCGCAAGCGCGAGCGCCGCCAGCACCAACGCCATCATCCAGGCATCGTTGTGCCCGCCGCCCGCGAAGTGGAGCGCGAGCAGCGGATTCCAGCCCACGAACGCGGCTGCGAACGCGGGCCGGCCGCCGAGCCGGGCCGCGAGGCCGACGAGCGCGAGCATCGCCACGGCCGCGAGGCCCTTGTAGAGCAAGGCGGCCGCCGTCGCCGATTCCCCGACGAGCTTCGCGTGCGCCTCCGAGGCAAGGGTGAAGCCCGGCCCGTAGACGGACGTCGTTCCGCGCCAACTCGTACCCATGCGCGCATAGGCCGGGTCGGAGGGAAACTCGCGTGGGGCGTCCACGTACGGATTCCCACCGTGAACGGCCGCGATGCGCCCGTAGTCCCAGTACGTGTAGACGTCGGTGGAGAGAAGGACGGGACCGGCAAGCGGGGCGAGCTGGATCGCCACGGCGATCCCGCAGACAGCGGCGAGGCGCGGTCTCCCGGCGGCACGCAGGAGCGCAAGCCCGCCGAGGTACGCGCAGAAGGCCGCTACCACAGCCCCGAGGTAGACCCAGGACCACGTGCGGTCGCCGCCCGCGTGGCCCGGGGCGAGTGGCGAGGCCTTCGGGTAGGCGACCGCGACGGCGAGCCCGACGAGGGTGAGGCAGGCTGCCCCCGCGGCCTCGGGCGCCCTACTGCGGAACGACGCCGGTGTCCGCAGCGGAGGTCGTAGGAGGCGGAGTCGAATCGGCGGGAGGCGGCTCCGCCGAGGTCGAGGCCGCCGGAGGCTCGCTCGGCGCGGGCTCGATCGCCGTCACGGCCGGCCGGGCCGGCGGGGCCTCCGTCGTCGTCGTCGCGGGCGTCGCAGGGGCGCCGGCGAACTCGTACTGCCCCCGGAACGGCTTCCAGATCACCTGCGTGAGCGGGGCAGGCCAGTCGGCGACGCGCGTCGGCGAGAGCGCAGGCGACATGAAGGTCCGCCAGATCGTCGCCGGGAACGTCCCACCCGCGACTGCGATCCCGTGGACGTTCGTCATCTCGATCTCGGCGTTCGGGTAGCCGACCCACACGGCCGCCGCGAGCACCGGCGTGTAGCCGACTAACCAGGCGTCCGTGTGCTTGTCGGTCGTCCCGGTCTTCCCGGCCGCGGGCCGGCCGAAGTACGCGCCCCGGCCCGTGCCGGCGAGGACGTTCTGCTCGAGGATCCGCGTCACCTGCCACGCGACGCCGTCGGAGAGCACCCGGCGCCGGCTCGCGCGACCCCAGCCCGCCTCGTCGTCCTCGCGGCCGTCCGGCAGGATGACCTTGCGGATCGCCATCGGCGCCGAGTAGACCCCGCCCGCGGCCAGCGTGGCGTACGCGCTCGCCATCTCGAGGACGGAGACGGAGTTCGAGCCGAGCCCGATCGAGGCAACGGGCTGGAGCTTGGTCTGGATCCCCATCTCCTGCGCGATCTCGGCCACCTTCTCGGGCCCGACGTCCAGGGTGAGCCGGGCATAGACCGAGTTGTCCGAGCGGAGCGTCGAGGCGGTGATCGACGACATGCCGTAATACGAATTGTCGTAGGTCCTGACGTCCCACGGCTCGCTCTGCGGGTCGGGCTGCCAGTGGAACGGGGCCGAGAGATATGCGGTCGCATCGGGGTTGATGCCCTGCTGGATCGCCTCCGTGAGCACGAACGTCTTGAAGGACGAGCCTGCCTGGCGCCGTCCCTGCGCCGCGAGGTTGAACTGGAGGTTCTTCCTCCCTGGGGCGATCGAGGCCATCGCGCGAATCGCCCCGTTCTTCGGGTTGATGGCGACGAGGGCGGCGGCCGGGTCGCCCTTCTCGTTCAGCGTGTCGCGGATGGCCTTCCGCGCCAGGCGCTGGAAGCGTCGGTCGAGGGTCGTGTAGATGCGGAGCCCGCCGCTCCTGACTTTCGCGGCGCCGTACTTCGCGATCAGCTCGTCGCGGACATAGCTGAAGAAGTAGGGCTCCTTGATCTGGGTGTAGATCTCGCCCGCGTGCAGCTGGAGCGGGGTCTGAAGCGCGTCCTGGTATTGCGGCGGCGTGATGTCCCTGTTCACCAGCATGGCCTGAAGAACCTCGTTGCGCCGCCGCACCGCCTCGTCGGGCCGCCGGAACGGGTCGTAGATCGAGGGCGCCTGCGGCAGGCCGGCGAGGAGAGCCGACTCGGCCAGGTCGAGGTCCTTCGCGTGCTGCGAGAAGTACGTCTCCGCGGCCGCCTCGACGCCGTAGGCGTGGTTGCCGTAGTAGATCTGGTTCATGTACGTCTCGAGGATCTGGTCCTTGGACCAGTGGCGCTCGAGCTTGATGGCGAGGCAGGCCTCCTTGATCTTCCGCTTGAGCGAGCGCTCGTTGCCGATGTAGAGGTTGCGGACGAGCTGCTGCGTGATCGTGGAGCCGCCCTGGACGACCTGGCCCTTCTCGATGTTCTTGAGCGCGGCGCGCAGGATGCCCTCGTAGTCGAGCCCGCCGTGCTGGTAGAAGCGGCGGTCCTCGATCGCCACGGTCGCCTCGCCGAGCCACGGCGACATCTCGGAGAGCGCGAGCGGCTGGCGGTTTCGCTCGGCCGGGATCGAGCCGAGGAGGGAGCCGTCGGCGGCGTAGACGAAGGAGTTCTGCCCGATCGCCACGGCCTGGAGAGACGAAAGCGTGCAGCTCGACGCGAAGGCGCCCGCTCCCGTAAAGGCCGCCGCTGCGAGAATGGCGATCGTCCCGAAGAGCCCACCGCCGAAGAAGAGGAAGACGAACCGCTTCGAGAAGGAGCGCTGCCTCTTCCTGCGCAGGCGCTGCCGGCGACGGCTCCCGTGCGGCGATCGTCCGTTCCGGGGGCCGTTTCCGTTTCCCGGACGCCCGTTTCCGGTCATCGGGTCGGTGCGTGTGGGGCGCCGGCGATCGTGGCGTTTCGAATCGTATCGGAGGCGATCTTCGTGTTCGGGACGAAGAAGCGCGCTCCGTCGAGAGCGCGGATGACCGTGTAGGAGAGCCGGATCTCCTCCACGACGCCGCGAGCGCCTGCGACCTCGACCTCGTCGCCGAGCCGCAGCGGCTGGGTGAAGGCGATGAGGACACCGGCGACGAAGTTCGAGAGCGTGCTCTGCGCGGCGAAGCCGATGATCAGCGCGACGATCGCCGTCGAGGCGAGGATGCCTCCCGCCACCCCACGCACAGCCGGAATGGCGAGCAGGGCGCTCGGAACTCCCGCGGCGACGATGGTCGCCACGACGCTCCGCCGCAGGACGCGGTAGCGGGTGAGCGACTCCGGGGTCAGGCGCAGGCGCCTGACGAGCGCCCGGTCGACGAGCCGCGCGCCGAGGAGCGTCGCCGCGGCGACGATGCCCGCCGCGACGGCGCGCTGGGTCCACTCCCACTCCATCGTCGCTTGTTTTCTCAGAACGGCAGCGGCTTCCTGCCTGCGAAGCCCTCCTCGACGCCGTGCCAGAAGCGAACCTCGTCCTCGCCGAGGTGCCAGCAGAGGAGGACGACCGCGCTCTCGGCGGGGTGCAGCGCGGGGAAGTCGATCAGACCGCGGTCGAGATCCTTGACCTGGACGCCGAGCTCGTCCAGCGCTGCGATCGTGCTCTCGACACCGGCGAGGGCCTCGTTCGCTTCGGCCTGGGCTTCCGAGACCTCCCGGGTGTCGAAGTCGCCGCCGTTGCCGGCCACCTTCGCCCGCACTGCGCCGAGCTCATCCCGGCGGCGCTCGAGCCGGCGGCGTTGCCGGACGAGCTCCTCGGTCAGCGGACGGACGGTTTCGAGCGCCTCGTTCGCCTCTTCAGGCGTGAAGAGCTTCATCTCTGCATAGTTCCTCGTCGCGTGGGACGTCGCACTCTAGTACTACCTGCTCTGCTCCTCCTCGTGGCCGCATTCGCCTCGGCGGGCTGCGGCGAGCGGATCGAGCCTCTCGGCGAGCTCCAGCCGGCCTACCCCGTCACCGAGCGTGGCGCGGGCGACCAGGCGGTGGTCGTCAGGGCCCGCCCCGAACGCATCGTCGCCCTCGATCCCAGCTCGACCGAGCTTCTCCTCCGCCTCGGCGCCGGAGACCGCCTCCTCGGCACGCCGGCTGACGCGCCCTGGAGAGGAGCGGTGAAGGTCGTCCGGCGCACCGGCCAGATCGACGTCGCCGCCGTCGCGAAGCTCCGTCCCGACCTCGTCGTCGCGACACCCGCGACCGACCGGGTCGACCTCTCGCGCATCGAGCGGGAGACCGGAGCAACCGTCTATGTCCAGCCGGCCTCCTCGATCGAGGACGTCGAGCGTGCGGCGCTCGAGCTCGGCTTCATCATCGGCAAGCCGGTCGAGGCGCGTCGGCTCGTCGGCAACCTGAAGCGGGCCGCCGCTGCCGTCGACAAGCGAATCGCCGACGCTCCCGACGTCACCGTCTTCATCGACACGGGCTTCTTCATCACGGTCCCGGAGCGCTCGCTCCTTGGTGAGCTCGTGCGGCGCGCGCACGGGAAGAGCGTCGCCGCCGACAACGCCGGCCTCGGGCCCTTCGACCTCGCAGAGCTCAGGCGGCTCGATCCGGCCGTCTACCTCACCACCTCGGACTCGAAGACGACGCTCGAGACCCTGCGCGAGAACCCGAAGACGCGGGGCCTCGCCGCAGTCCGCCAGGGCCGCGTGGTCGTCCTCCCGGCCGGCCTTGTCGCACGGGCCGGGCCACGGATCGCAAAGGCCTACGCCGCCGTCGCGCAGGCGCTTCATCCCGATGCCTTCCGCTGAGGAACTGGACGCAGTCACCGTCGACGCCGCCGGCACGCTCGTCGAGCTCGTCGACCCCGTCGAGCGCCTGCGGGCGCGCCTCGCAGAATGCGGCGTCGAGCGAGCCGAAGGGGAGGTCCGGGCGGCCTTCGCGGCCGAGGTGGCCTACTACGTCCCCCGTTCCGAGGAGGGCCGGGACGAGACCGGCCTTGCCGAGCTCCGGCGCAGCGCGGTCGGCGTCTTCCTCGAGCACGTCGGCGCGGCGCTCCAGCCGGAGAGCTTCGCCGACGCCTTCATCGGCTCCATCGAGTTCAGGCCGGCCGCGGGCGCCGTCGCGGCGCTCGAGGCTCTTTTGGGGGCGGGGCTCGAGCTCGCCTGCGTCGCCAACTGGGACATCTCGCTCGAGCCACACCTGCGCCGCGCCGGCGTCGCGCGCTACTTCCGGACGATCGTGAGCTCGGCTGAGGCCGGTGCTCCCAAGCCGAGCGCCGCTATCTTCCTGCTCGCCCTCGAGCGGCTCGGCGTCGAGCCCAGCCGCGCTCTCCACATCGGCGACGACCCGGTCGATCGGGACGGCGCGCGGACGGCGGGTCTCTTCTTCGAGCCGGTGCCGCTCGCAACGCTCCCGGAGCGCCTGGGCCTGCGGGGGTCCGCGTAGCGTCGCCGGCCTCCGGCAGGCGGCTTCCGAGCGCCCCCCGGAAGGCGCTCGCGGGGTGGGCTGCGCTCGCCTCGCTCCAGATCGCGCTCAGCTTCGGGGGTCGGGGTGGAGGCGACGCGGCCACGCGCGACATCTTCTACCGCTACGACGTCCTCGTCGCGAGCCTCGTCCTCTACGCCGTTCTCGTCGCCCTCACGGTCTGGATCGCGTCCGCCTACCCGAGCGTCCGCGAGGCGCTTGGCCTGCGCCGTTTCCGCCCACGGTGGATCGCGGTCAGCCTCGGGGTCGTGATCGCGGCCGCCGTCGTCTCTCAGGCCCTCGAGCCCGTCCTGCACGCGGGCCGGGACCAGGGCTACGCGCCGGAGGTCTGGCGGCCGCAGCACGCGCTCGCCTTCGCGCTCAACGGCCTCTCCGCCGCGACCGTCGTCCCCTTCGCCGAGGAGCTCTTCTTCCGCGGGCTGGGCGTACGCGCGCTCGCCGTGCTCGGGGGCGGCGGAGCCGTCGCCGGGACTGCCCTCGTCTTCGCGCTCGCGCACGGGCTCCTCGTCGCGGTTCCCCCACTCTTCTTCTTCGCCCTCGGGCTCGGCTGGGTGAGGCTACGCTCGGACAGCGTCTGGCCCGGCATTCTTTCCCACGGCGCCTACAACGGGCTCGGGATCCTCCTTGCGTTCCTGAGCGTCCAGTGACGTCCGGCTGGTTTACTTCCGCGTCATGGATCTGAGCGACGATCCCGTCGTCCGCGAGCTTCGCGGCCGCATCACCGAGAACGACCGGGCCATCCTCGAGGCCGTGAACCGCCGCGTCGCGCTCGTCGCCGAGCTCAAGACGCACAAGCTCGCGCTCGGCTACGACCTCGTCGACAGCTCTCGGGAGGGTTGGCTCGCCGACCACCTGGCCGCCGCCAACCGCGGCCCACTCTCCGAGGCGGGGCTCCGCGAGCTCGTCGCGACACTGATCGCGCTCACGAAACGAGAGGTCGCGATCGACGGCGGCGCCTAGGACTCGGTCGAGAAGTCCTCGGGCTTGACCTCGTCGAGAAACTTCTGGAACTCCTCGATCGAGGGGAGAGGCGGGCCCGTCACCACGTCCTCGGACGCCTCCTCGCCCACCTCCTCGTCGTGCTCGAACTCGATCGCGCTCTCCTCGATGACCGCGTCGGCGGCGAAGATCGGCGCGCCGGCGCGCACGGCGAGAGCGATCGCGTCGCTCGGCCTCGAGTCGATCTCGATCTCCGTGCCGTCCACCGCCACGGTGATGAGGGCGTAGAACGTGTTGTCCCGGAGCTCCGTGACGGCGATCCGCACAACCTTCGCCTCGAGCTGGCCGAGCACGTCGGTCAGGAGGTCGTGGGTCATGGGGCGGGGCGTCGTCGCGCCCTGGAGCTTCATCAGGATGGCGGCGGCCTCTGGATGACCGATCCAGATGGGGAGGAACTTGTTCCCCTCGGCGGTCTTGAGCAGAACGATCGGCTGTTTCCCGACCATGTCGAAGCTCACGCCGTAGATGACCATCTCCTGCATTGGTATCGGGTCTCGCGCTTGACTCATTCTAGCCGCCCCTGGGAAACTGCCTTCCTCGTCGAACTTCCGGGAACGTCTAGCCGTTGCGGCAGTCTCTCCTCGTCCTTTTCTCCATCGTCGCCCTCGCCGGCGGCTTGGTTGCCCTGGCCGTGGCCGTGGCCGACCGGACGGGGGGCGGCGGGCAGGCCGCAGTGCCCACGACCTCGTACGCGTACGCGGCGCCGGCCGGAACGGCGTCGGCCGCATCTGCGGGACCCGGCGACCCGGCCGCGGGGAAGGCGGTCTTCGCGAGCGCCGGCTGCACGAGCTGCCACACGCTCGCCGACGCGGGCTCCACCGGCAACGTCGGCCCGAACCTCGACGGCGCCAAGCCCTCCTTCGACCGCATCGTCGACAGGGTGGCCAACGGTAGGGGAGTGATGCCGCCCTTCAAGGATCAGCTCTCCGATCAGCAGATCAAGGACGTCGCCACGTACATCTCGTCCGTCGCCGGGAAGTAGGGGCAGGGCTGGAAGGTGAGGTGATCGCAGCGAGGAGCCGCCGCGTCCGGCTTTGCCGGATGCGGCTCGCAAAGGCAGTCGGATAAGCGAATCCCACTCGAGTCGTCATGCCTCACGCGAAGCGTGAGGCGGGCTCGAGTGGGGACATGGGCGATCCTGGATTCGAACCAGGGACCTCCGCCTTATCAGAGCGGCGCTCTAACCGACTGAGCTAATCGCCCCGGACGGCAGGATTGTAGCGGCCTCCAGAGCCTCTGCGATCTCCTCGAGCTGGGCCTCGTTCTCGAAGAAGATCTCGATCCGGCCGGCCGCGACCTTAGTGGAGGCGCCGGTCAGCCGCTCTGCGGCGGCGCGCGCCCGCTCGGCCAGGGCCGGGCTCACCGGGGAGGCCTTCCGCGGCTTGGTCCGCGCGCCGGCCCAGCGTGCGGCGCGCTCGGCGGCGCGCACGGAGAGGCCCTGGCGGACGATTCGCCTCGCGAGGCGGCGGCGCTCCTCGTGGTCGGGGACGGCGAGCACGGCACGAGCGTGACCCTCGGTGAGGAGCCCACGCTCGAGAAGGCCGAGCACGTCACCGGGGAGATCGAGCAGCCGCAGCCGGTTCGAGACGGTCGGCTTCGAGTGGCCTACGCGCTCCGCCACGTCGCCCAGGGAGAGTCCGAACTCGTCCTGGAGAACCGCGTAGGCCCGCGCTTCCTCGACGGGGGAAAGATCCTCGCGGGCGACATTCTCGACGAGGGCGAGGAGGAGGGAGTCGCGGTCGTCCGTCTCACGAACGAGCGCGGGCACCGTCGGCAGGCCGGCGGCACGGGCCGCGCGCCAGCGCCGCTCGCCGGCGACGATCTCGTACGTCCCGTTCGCTCCCGGCCGGACGAGAAGCGGCTGGACGACACCGCTGACGCGGATCGACTCGGCCAGACCCGCGATCGTCTCGGCGTCGAAGCGGCGTCGGGGCTGGCGCGGGTTGGGCCGGATGGCGCCGACGGGAATGTCGGCGAGACCCGTCGGCGAGCCGTTTCCCCCGAGGAGCACCTCAAGCCCGCGGCCGAGGCCTCGGCGGCCGGGGTCAGAGGCGGCCGACGAGCTCATGAGCGACCTTGTAGTAGGCGTCAGCTCCGGCGGAGCGGGGGTCGTAGACCGTGATCGGCAGCCCGTGACTCGGCGCCTCGGCGAGGCGGACGCTCCTCGGCACGACGGCCTCGAAGACGAGGTCGCCGAAGTGGCGCCGCACTTCCCGCACGACATCGGCGGCGAGCCTCGTCCGCATGTCGGCCATTGTGAGGACCATCCCCGCTACCACGAGGCGCGGGTTCAGCCGCCCGCGCACACGCTCGACCGAGTGAAGAAGCTGCGCGAGGCCCTCGAGCGCGTAGTACTCGCACTGGACGGGGACGAGCACCCGGTCGGCGGCTGCGAGGGCGTTGACCGTGAGCGGCCCGAGCGAGGGCGGGCAGTCGATGAAGACGAAGGAGTACGAGTCGCGAGCTCGGGCGAGCGCAGACGCGAGGAAGGACTCGCCGGCGTTCATCTGAGAGAGCTCGACCGCGGCGCCCGCGAGCTCTCCCTTCGCGGGCACGAGGTCGAGGTTCTGAAACCGCGTCGGGTGTGCGAGCTCCTCGAGCGGAGCGCCGTCGAGAAGGTCGTAGGACGACGTCCCGTTCGCCCGCTCGCCGAGACCGGAGGTCGCGTTCGCCTGCGGGTCGAGGTCGACGACGAGAACCCGCTCGCCGGCTTCGGCGAGGCAGGCGGCGAGGTTGACGGTCGTCGTCGTCTTGCCGACGCCGCCCTTCTGGTTTGCGACCGCGAGAATGCGCCCGGGCACGGCACAATCCTAGGCCGCGCTTCGGCCGGAGCCGGGTTCGCGTCTCGTGAGCGAAGTGTGGCGACGTTCCTTCCCCGCGAAAAAACGCGGCGCACTTTCCGCGGCTCACACTTCGTTTCAGAACGAGTCGCCGGCGCACCGAGGAGCGCGGGTCCGCTTGCCTGGCCGTGCGGCAGACGATCTCGGTGACCTCGAGGTTCGGATCGGTCTCGGCCAAGACCCGGGCGAGCTCGCCCTCGCGGCTCGAGCAGGCGGACCCACTCACGCAGGTCGGAACGCGGCGCCATGGCGCGC
>JBGPNP010000025.1:0-13931 GCA_041487575.1 Gaiellaceae bacterium
AGACGGCCGAGCGCTTCCCGAACCTCGTGCTGGAGACGTCGGCCATGCCATACCCGGACAGGATCCGGCTGGCGGTCGAGCGGCTCGGGCCGGAGCGCGTGATCTACGGTTCGGACGGGCCGGTGTGCTCGCCGCGCATCGAGGTGGAGAAGGTGCGCCTGGCCGGGCTCTCGCCGGAGGACGAGCGGCTCGTGCTCGGCGAGAACGTCCGGCGGCTGATCGAGCGCGTTTCGTGACTCGCCGGACGAATCACGCGTGATCGTCGATGGGCTCACGTTCCTCGGCGAGTCGCTTTTCGGCTACCGGGCGACGACCTCGGAGCTCCTTGCCCGAATGGACGAGGCCGGGATCGACAGGGCCATCGTGTGCCCGGTGCGGCCGCGGGGCTACCACCTCGGGCCGGCCAACGAGCACGTCGCCGACGCCGTCCGGGACCACCCTGACCGCCTCGTCGGCTTCGCGCGCGTCGATCCGAACCTCGGCGAGGGCGCGGTGCGGGAGGCGCTCTCCGCCCTCGGTCAGCTCGGGCTCTCCGGCCTCTTCCTGCACCCGTGGGAGGAGACCTTCCGCGTGAGCGCGTCTCTCGTCGACCCGGTCGTCGAGGTGGCGCGCGAGCGCCACGTGCCCGTGATCGTGGCCGCGGGCTACCCCTGGCTCTCGGAGGGGCTCCAGGTCGGCGAGCTCGCCCGCCGCTTCCCCGAGGTGACGTTCATCGCGACGAACGGCGGCCAGATCAACATCTCCGGCCTCGGGCAGACGGACGTGGAGCTCGCGCTCGAGTCGTGCCCGAACCTGCTCGTCCAGACAGCCGGCGTCTACCGGGAGGACTTCCTCGAGGGTGTTGCCGCCCGCTTCGGCCCGGAGCGGCTCGTGTTCGCGAGCGGCTTCCCGCTCATGAACCCGCGCCTGGAGCTCCGCCGCGTCGAGTGGGCGCACTTCGACGACGCGGTGAAGGCCGCGATTCTAGGAGGGAACCTCTCGGCGCTCCTCCTATGACGCGGCTCGAAGCTGCGCTTGCCGTCGCCGCGGGCCTCCTCGAGCGCGGCATCGGATTGGTGGACGCGAGCGCGGGCTACGACGAGGACGGGCCGGACCGGCACGTCCTCGCGGTCTGCTGACGACCACGTCCCGGCGAGACCTGCCCAGGGGTCAGGCTCCTGGACACGTCTCGCGCGGCGATCCCGCTTCCCGAGCGATCGCGGGTGCTTCTGAGGTGTGACGACTTCGTCGCGAAACTGTGACTGGACGGGGCCGCGAGTGCTCCGGTGCGACTCCTCCCGGCGCGCGATCCGCCTTACCGAGCCGTCAGCGTCTCGTGCCAGCGTGCGGCCATCTGCCGCACGCGGCGGGCGTTCTCGTCGCCCGTTCGCTTGTAGAGCGCCTGCGACGAGCCGCGGACGCCGCGCATGTAGAACGTGAGGCCCTCATGCGGGAACGCGCGCGGCCCCGGCTCGGGCGCGGCGTGAGCGTGGACGTCGTGTCGCCCGGCTCGTTCGGGGCGAGGCCGAGCTTCCGCACGGCCGCGTTGATCTCATCTTCGTCGGCCCGGTCGACGTAGCCCAGCCTAGGTGGCGATAGACCTCCCGCCCGTCGGGCGCCATGACGAGGACGGCCGTGTGCGAGCGGCCGCCTTCCTCCGGGTCGCACAGACCCCACGGCTTGATCGCTGCGTTGCCGCCGGGGTCGGAGAGGAGCGGGAAGGGCAGGCCGAGCTTGACGGTCATGGCCGCGTTCGCGCCGACCGGGTCGACGCAGATTTCCTGCGACCTCGGCCCCGGCCGAGCACAACTCCGGATAGCGCCGCGCGGCCTCGTCGAGGTGGGCGGGGCAGTACGGGCGGCAGTCGGCGCGGTAGTAGAGGTGGTCGAGCGCGGCGCGCGCGAGCGGTACGCGAGGCGGAACGGCTCGCCGTTCTGATCCGCGAGCGTGAAGTCAGGCATCCACCACCTCGAGCGACGTCGTCATCTCGACCGCCGCGCCGATCGAGCGGTAGACCGGGCAGCGCGGCATGTGGTGCTCGAACGCGCGCTGGATCTTGTCCCTGTCGGCGCCCGGATCGACCTTCAGCGTGTACACGACATGGATCCCGGGATCCGCAGAGCCCGTCTACTTCGGCGTCCACGACGAGATCGCCGACCACTACGGCGTCCCCCGCGGTTCGGACGCCGAGCGCACGACGACTCTCGACTACGTCGTCGCCGCCGCAGCCGGCTGACTCACCGGCACCTTCGGAGGCGCGCTGGAGGCGCGCCAGGTACCAGCGGGCGAAGGAAGGCTGATCGGGACGGCGCGCGGCGAGATCGAGTCCGAGGATGGCGTCCTCGTGATCAAGCGGATCGAGGCCCGGCGGAGCGGCCCCTTGATCCGCTCGATCCGGACGCCGCAGGTGTAGACGACGTCGCCCATGCGCGTACCCTAGAACGAATGAGCGGCGCGGCGAAATCCCGGATCGCCTTTGTGGGGCTCGGGACGATGGGGCTGCGCATGGCCCGGCGGCTCGTCGCGGACGGGTACGACGTCGTCGCCTGCGACGCGGACCCCGCGCAGGCGGCTGCCCTCGGCTCGGAGACCGCTGCGACCCCGGCGGCTGCCGTCGGCGGCGCGGCGTTCGCGCTCACCTCACTCCCCTCGCCCGCGGCGGTCGCCGCCGTCGTGCGCGAGCTCGGGACCGCGGCACGTCCCGGGACGGCCGTGGTGGAGATGTCCACGAGCCCGCCCTCCCTGATGCGCGAGCTCGCCGCCGAGCTCGCGGAGCGCGGCGTCGACTTCCTCGACGCGCCCGTGAGCGGCGGGCCGGTCGGCGCGGAGACCGGGACGCTCGCGATCATGGTCGGCGGCGAGGCGGAGGTGTTCGAGCGCTGCCGGCCCGTCCTCGAGGCGCTCGGCCGGCTCGTCGTCCACGTCGGCCGCCACGGCGCGGGGCAGACGGTCAAGCTCTGCAACAACCTCGTCGTCGCCACCGAAATGGTGGCGCTCGCCGAAAGCTGCGCGATCCTCGAGTGGGAGGGCGTCGACCCCGCGCTCGCCTACGAGCTCTTCACGGGCTCGACGAGCGACTCCCGCGTGCTCCGCAACCGCTTCCCGATTCCGGGCGTTCAGCCGGAGCACCCCGCGTCGAGAGGCTACGACCCGATGTTCTCGCTCGACCTTCTGCACAAGGACCTCACGCTCGCGCTCGAGCTTGCGCGCGAGGCCGGGGTGGAGGCGGGCGTGGCCGCGCGGGCGCTCGAGGCGTACGAGCGAGCCCGCATGCAGGGGCTCGGCGACCGCGACTACTCCGCCGTCTACCGCGTCGTCCGGCCCGAGGGATGACCGCCTCGCCGCGCGCCGTGCTCGGCTGGGCAACGGCCGCCCAGTCGGCGACGTCGCTGATCAACTTCGGCCTCCCCGCGATCGGGCCGCAGCTCGGCGAGCAGTTCGGGCTCGGCCTCGCGCAGCTCGGCGCGGTCCTGACGGCGAGCCTGCTCGGCTCCGGGCTCGCGCTCATCCCGGCGAGCAAGGCGGTCGACCGTGTCGGCGCCCGCGCGACGACGATCGCCGGGGGCGCGCTCGCCTCGGCGGCGCTCGGAGCGGCGGCCTTCGCCCCCTCCGGCGCCGTGCTGATGGCTCTGCTCGTCCTCTCCGGGCTCGGGATGGCCGCGATCCCGATCGCCGGCATGGCCGGGGTCTTCCGCGTGTTCCCGACTGCCCGGCGCGGGTGGGCGCTCGGCGTCCGGCAGGTGGGCGTGCCGGTGGGCGGCGTCCTCGGCGCCGCGCTCCTGCCCCTACTCGACTCGCTCGGCGGCGTGAGGGCCGCGCTCCTCTTCTGCGCGGTCGTCAACGGGGCGACCGCCCTCGTCTTCGGGACGGTCGCAGGGGACGCGCGAGCGGCTGCGCCGCCCCGGGCCGGCCTGCGGCGCGTCCTCGCGACGCCGGGGATCGTTCGCCTGCTCGTCGTGGCGGCGTTCTACATCGTCGTCCTCCAGTCCCTGATCGCGTACCTCGTGCCCTCAGCGCGGGCCGCAGGCCTCTCGCCGTTCCTCGCCGGCGCCGCGTACCTTGTCCTCAACGTCACCGCGGGCGTCGCCCGCATCTCCTGGGGCCGGCTGGCCGACCGGCACGGGGGAACGAGGCGCGTGCGTACGCTCGTCGGCGCCGGCTGGGTCGCGGCCGCGGGCGCGCTCCTCTTCACGCTCGCGCTCCACGTCGGCGCCATCGCGATCCTTCCGGCCGCTGTGCTCTTCGCCTTCGGGGCGCTCGGCTGGAACGCGCTCGTCTACGTGACGGCCGGCGAGCGCGCCGACCCCGAGCTCACGGGCCAGTCGGTCGCGGTGGCCGCGACGCTGATCTTCCTCCTCTCGGCCGCCTGCACGCCGCCGATGGGCGCGCTCGCCGACTATGCCGGGTGGGACGCGCTCTGGATCACGACGGGCGTCCTCGCCGCGGCCGGAGCCCTTGTGGCCACCGGGCTCCGACGGACGCAGCGAGAGCCGGCACTCACGTGATCCGGACCTGGATCGCCGTCGGCGCAGTCGCCGCCGTCGCGGTTGCGGCAGCCGCGGACGCTCTCCGCCACAAGCCCGCGGCGCCCCCGCTGAAGACGCGCGCCACGCAGACCGCGAAGGTGCGGCCCGACCTCGCCGGCCCGGACGTCCCGCCTCCGGGCGTGCTGCACGGCAGGCTCGAGGTCGCGGGCGCGGACGGCTGCCGTCTCCGCGGTGTGGACCTCGCCCGGCTGCGGCTCGGGCACGAGGGCGGCGAGACCGGCTGCGGGCTCTGGGTCTCCGCCGGGGGCCAGTTCGCGGTCGTGTCGGGCAGGGGCGAGGCGGGCGCCGCCGCGCGCCCGATCACGCTCGTCTCGCTCGGCCTGAAGCCGGTGCCGCTGCGCGACCTCGGGACGGCGCGGGGCGACGTGACCTGGTCGCATCGCGGCAACGTCCTCGCCTGGTGCGACGGGCTCGGACGGGCCGAGGTGCTCGACCTCCAGCACCTTCAGCCCGAGCCCAAGGCCGGCTGCGAGCCGAGCTTCGGCGCGGGCGACTCGCTGCTCACGCTCGCCGGGCCCAGCGCCGACCGGCTCCTGCGCGACGGGCGCACGATCCTCAACCAGACCGACCTCGCGCGCGGCTTTCCGGGCGCGACGCGGCCGACGGTCCGCATCCTCGGATACGACGAGAGCGAGGACGGCGCGCTCGCCGTCGTCGTGGCGCGCCTCACCGAGGGTCGCACCGAGCCCCTGCTCGAGCTCTGGCGCTCGGGCCGGCTCGAGCTCGCCGCCGGGCTCCCGCTCGCCGGCGACCTGGTCGAGCTCGCTCCGGGCGGGGAGGAGATCGCGGTGGCGACCCGGGGGGAGACGGGGCGCGTCGCCGTCCTCGACCTCCGCTCGGGCGAGCTCCTCCTCCCGCCGACGCCGGCACAGGGCTTCGCTTGGTCGCCCGACGGCGTCTGGCTCGCGCTCGCCACGCCGCTCGGGATCCCGATCTACGGTCCGGGCCGGGCCGGCCCCGCGTACGTCTTGCCGCTCCGCGCTGTGGCCCTCGCCTGGCGCTGAGCCCTCGGTCGACCTCCGGCTTAGTCGCGTGTCAGCGCGACGGCCCGCCTGGCCTCGAGCTCGTACGGGTTCTCCTCGTAGCGCTTCGTGAGCCAGGCCCAGAAGAGTCGCAGGGGACGGTACTGCATCTGCCAGACGTGGCAGAGCTCGTGGGTGACGAGGTCGTCCGAGGCCCCGCTCTTGGCCGGCAGCCGGAGGAGGATCGTCCGGGGCAGCGCGTAGCCGTCGTAGCGGCGAAGCCGCGGCAGCCGGAAGAGCCAGGGCACGACGAGGATGCGCACACCGCCGATGCGGACCGGCCGCGGGTAGAGGTCGAGCCGGTCGAGCCGGGCGCGGGCGCGCTCGAGAGCGCTCCGTGCCTCCGGGTTCACTTTCCGAGCGACGGGTGCTTGAGGATGAGGTAGAGCCGGCTGTCCGGGCCCTGCTGGTAGCTGTCGAAGAGGAACTGCCGGGGCGCCGTCAGGCGGTCGATCGCCTCCGTCTCCGCCTTGCCGATCACGCCCGGGACGAGCCGGCCCGCCTCGGGAAGCGTGGCGCGCAGCGGCCGGTCGAGCTGAGCCCGCAGGTCGTCGCGCCGAAAGAGGAACGCATAGAGCGGAACGTCCGCCTGCTTCTCGTTCGCCTGCGCCTTACGCGGCGGGCGCAGGACGACGACCGAGTCGATGCCCTGCACGTACTTGAACGTGTAGAGGGCCAGCTCGAGCGCCTCGCGGTTCACGAGGACCCCACGCTCGGCGGAGGACTGCCCCTCCGCGATCGTGCAGCTGTCGCCGAGGCCGCAGAGGATGAACTCGAGGCTCCCGGAGGCCCGGACGAAGGAGATGTTCGGCTGGTCGGGCGTCGCGGTCGGCTCCTCGACGGCGATCGCTTCCACCGGGATGTCCTGCACGACCATCGGCACGGCGCGCGCTCCGACCAGCTGGCGGCCGCTCGCGAGCCGGTAGTGGCCGGAGACGCGGTCGGCGATCTCGGCGGCGCGGTCGACCTGCGTGATCGCGGTCGGGACCCACGAAGTCCAGAGCGGCTCGGGCTTGGGGCTCGGCTGGTCCAGGAGCACGACGAGCCCGGCGGCGGCGCCCGCAAAGGCAAGCGCCAGCGCCGCGTAGGCGGCGAGGAACTTCGTCCGGTGCGGCCCGCCGGCGCGGCGCTCGACCCTGGCCGCAGCCGGGACGGTCGCGGTGAGGTCCGCCGCGGCCGGCAGCGCCTCTTCGGCGGCGTTCGGGGCGGCCTTTCCGGGCTCGCTCGTCACAGCTCCGGCCAGACTTTCTGGTCGGTCAGGTCGACCTCGGGGATGGCGATGTTCGCCGGGGAAACGGGGCGCCTCCTCCTGCGTGGCGGCCCGGACGCGGGCAACCTGAGCTCGCCCCGCAGGGGAGGCGAGATACGGCCCGATGCCGGCCCGTGTCTCCTCGAGGAGACCCCGGGCGGCGAGCGCCCGGAACATGACCGGGACGTGTTGCGTCCCGTAGATCGACCGGATCGCCTCGTAGAGCGGGTGCTCGCCCGGGTGCTCCGCGACGGGCGTCTCGGGGAGCGGCCCCGGCTCGGCCAAGCGGGCGGTTGGGCGCGGCCGGAGCTCGAGCTGCCCGTTGAGGGAAAGCCCGAGCGAGGCGACGATGAGCAGGGGGAACAGGAGCTCGGAGCGAAACGGCGCGACCGCCTGGCGCACCTCCGGCGAGGGGCGGTCGGGGAGCGGCGGCGGAGTCGCCACGGCGACGAGGCGGGCGGTCGCCTCGGCCGCGCAAGGGTCGTCGTAGATCGTCCGCGCCTGGAGCCAGACGGCCTCGAGCGCCTCCGGATCTGACGCGAGCGCGCGGAAGATTGCGGGCACGAAGGGCATCCGGGCGCAGATGGCGAGCATGACCGAGGCGACGCGGGGAGACGCTGCGCCCACCGGTTTGCATACTGTATGCTCGTCGGCCGTGCCGAGCGGGTCGAGGTTCCTCGAGGACGGCCAGGCGCCGTTGACGCGCAACGCGAGCGTCGCCGCGACGGAGCTGATTCGCGCCGCGATTGTCGAGGGCCGGCTCCAGCCGGGGCAGCGGTTGAAGGAGGAGGAGCTCGCGCGCGAGCTCGGCATCTCACGTACGCCTGTGCGTGAGGCGCTCCTCTTCCTCCAGGCGGAGGGGCTCGTGGAGTCCGAGCCGAACCGCGGCGCCACGGTGCGTGCCTACACGCCCGCCGAGATCGAGGACATGTACGAGCTCCGCGCCCTGCTCGAGGGGCACGCGGCACACCGGGCGGCGACCCGGATGTCAGAGGAGGACATCCGCCGCCTCCGCGAGTCGAACGAGCGCTTCGGGAAGCTCCGCGCCGCCGACGACGTCGTCGACCTCGTGCGGGAGAACCTCGTTTTCCACAACACGATCCTCGAGGCGGCGGGCAGCGAGCGGCTCGCCGCCATGGTGCGGAAGGTGATCGAGCTACCGCTGGTCTACAAGTCGTTCTACTGGTACTCGCCGGAGCAGAAGCTCATCTCCGACCACTACCACCGGGAGCTCACGCACGCGCTCGAGGCGCGAGACGCCGAGCGCGCCGAGCTGATCATGAAAGAGCACGTGTTCGAGGCCCGGGATTTCCTGATCGCGAAGCTGAAGGAACACTGATGACCTTTCCGCAAGGAACTCTGCGCATTTTCCGCGGGGCAAGCTTGTCCCGTTGCTTCGCGCGGGAGGACCATCAGGGAGAAGTCGGTCGATGAGCGGACAGGCTCCGGCCGTCGAGCTCAACGAGCGAGACACGACCGGCCCCGGGCCGCTCGCCGGCGTGCGCGTGATCGAGCTCGGCATGCTCCTTGCCGGCCCCTACGCGGGCCGGCTCCTCGGCGACATGGGGGCCGAGATCATCAAGGTCGAGCCGCCTGGCCAGCCCGACCCGATCCGGGACTGGGGCACGGCCCGCTATGAGGGCCGCTCGCTCTGGTGGCCCGTGCAGTCGCGAAACAAGAAGTGTGTCACGCTCAACCTGCGCGAGGAGAAGGGGCAGGAGCTCCTGCTCGAGCTCGTGAAGCGAAGCGACGTGCTGGTGGAGAATTTCCGCCCCGGGACGCTCGAGAGGTGGAACCTCGGCTGGGACCGCCTGAGCGAGACGAACCCGAAGCTCGTCCTCGCGCGCGTCTCGGGCTACGGGCAGACCGGGCCGTATGCGGAGCGCGCCGGCTTCGCCGCCGTCGCCGAGGCCATGGGCGGGATCCGCTACATCAACGGCTTCCCGGGCGAGCCGCCGCCGCGCCTCCACATCTCGCTCGGCGACTCGCTCGCGGGCATGTTCGCCGCGCAGGGGATCCTCGCCGCGCTCTACAAGCGCGACGCGCTCGGCTTCGGCCGCGGGCAGGTCGTCGACGTCTCGCTCATGGAGGCGTCCTTCGCGATGCTCGAGAGCATGGTGCCCGAGTACGACCGGCTCGGCATCGTCCGCGGCCCGCAGGGGACGAACCTGAAGGGGATCGCGCCCTCGAACATCTTCAGGTCGCGGGACGACAAGTGGATGGTGATCGCGGCAAACGCGGACAAGGTCTTCCGCCGCCTCTGCGAGGCGATCGGGAAGCCCGAGCTCGCCGACGATCCCCGGTTCGCCACGCACATCGCGCGCGGCGAGAACCAGGACGAGATCGAGGGGATGATCGCCGACTGGGCCCGGCGGCACGACGCGAAGGAGATCGACGACGTCCTGAACGCCGCCGGGGTCATCTGCGGGCCGATCTACACGATCGCCGACATCTTCGATGACCCGCAGTTCCAGGCCCGCGACATGCTCGTGAAGCACGTCGACCCTGAGTTCGGTGAGTACGTCGGCCCCGGCATTGTCCCAAAGCTCTCGGAGACCCCGGGCGCCGTGCGCTGGTCGGCGACCTGGGAGGAGGGGAGCCACAACAAGGACGTCTACGGCGACCTCCTCGGCTTGTCAGCGGACGACTTGTCTGAGCTGAAGGCCGAGGGGGTGATCTGATGCCCGCCGAAAATGCGCAGCATTTTCGGCGGATAACGATCTGCGATGTCGGGCCCCGGGACGGGCTCCAGAACGACGCCAAGATCCTCGATCCCGCCGTGCGGGCCGAGCTCGTGAACCGGCTCGCCGGGGCCGGGCTGCCCCGGATCGAGGCGGTCTCCTTCGTCAGCCCCGCCCGCGTGCCGCAGATGGCTGGGGCCGAGGAGGTCGTTGCAGCGATCGACCGGAGGCCGGGCGTCGTCTACGCGGGGCTCGCGCTCAACGAGAAGGGGTACGACCGGCTTGTCGCCACCGGGCTCGACGAGGTGCACTTCGCCTTCGCCTCGACCGAGACCTTCAACGAGCGCAACTCGAACGCGCCGGTCGCGGAGTCTGTCGAAGCCGCGAAGCGCATCGTCGCGCGCGCCCACGAGGATGGCATCCGCGCGACGGTGACGATCGGCGCCTCCTTCGGCTGCCCGTTCGAAGGCAGGGTCGACCCGAGCCGCGTCGTCGAGCTCGCCGCGCGGCTCGCGGAAGCCGATCCGGCCGAGATCGTCTTCGCCGACACGATCGGCGTCGGGGTTCCGAGCCAGGTGCGGCAGCTCGTCTCCGAAGGCGTGAAGCTCGGGAAGCCGATCGGAGTGCATCTGCACAACACGCGCAACACCGGCTTCGCCAACGCGTTCGCGGCCGTCGAGGCGGGCGCCACGGTGCTCGACGCCTCGGTCGGCGGCATCGGAGGCTGCCCGTTCGCGCCGCGCGCGACCGGGAACATCGCGACGGAGGATCTCGTATACATGCTTCACGGCGAGGGTGTCGAGACGGGCATCGACCTCGGCACGCTCATCGGCGTTGCAGAATGGCTCGAGGGCGTCCTCGGACGCCAGCTCGATGGACAGGTCTACAGGGCAGGCTTACCTCCGGAAAATGCTGCCGCACTTTCCGGAGCAGGAGTTTGATGCATCGCTGCGCTCGCATGGGATAAGGAGGAGACGCATGGCTTACAGGCTTGGGGTGGACGTCGGGGGCACCTTCACCGACCTCTTCCTGGTCAGTGACGAGAACGGCGGGGGGCGCTACCGCGTCAAGACGCCCTCGACGCCGAGCGACCCCTCCCAGGGCGTCCTGAACGGTGTGCGCCGGATCTGCGACGAGGCCGGTATCGAGGTCGGCGACCTGCGCAACATCCTGCACGGGACGACTGTCGCCACGAACGCGGTGCTCGAGTCGAAGGGTGCCCGCGTCGGCCTGATCACGACGCAGGGCTTCCAGCAGATCCTCCACCTCGCACGCTCGCAGACGCCCGGGCCGCTCGCGGGCTGGATCATCATGATCAAGCCCGATCCACCGGCCTCGCTCGCGGACACCCGCGAGGCGGCCGAGCGCATGGATGCACGCGGGAACACGATCGTGCCGGTGGACGTGAAGCAGGTCGAGGGGATCGTCCGCGACCTCGTCGAGTCGGGAGTGGAGACGCTGACAGTGGCGCTCATCAACTCCTACGTCTCCGGCCGGCACGAGCAGGAGATCACGGAGATCGTCGAGCGGCTCTACCCCGGCTTCCCGGTCACGCTCTCCTCCGAGGTCCTGCCCGAGTTCCGCGAGTACGAGCGGGCGCTGACGGCCTGCATGAACTCCTACGTGCGCCCGAAGGTGGCGAGCTACATCCAGGAGCTCCAGAGCTCGCTCACCGGCATCGGCGCGACGGCCGAGGTGAACCTCCTCCGCTCGGACGCAGGTCTCATGACGATGCAGGAGGCGGCGCGGAACCCGATCTACGGCGTCCTCTCGGGGCCGTCGGGCGGCGTGGCCGGCGCGCTCTTCGTCGCGAGGAACGCCGGCTACGACGACATCCTCACCTTCGACATGGGCGGGACGTCCACGGACGTCGCACTCTGCCAGAACGGGCAGCCGACGATCGGCCGCGACACCTCGATCGGCCACTTCCGCATCAAGGTGCCGTCGGTGAACGTCCACACCGTGGGCGCCGGCGGCGGCTCGATCGCGCACGTCCCGCCGCTGACGGGGGCGCTCCGCGTTGGCCCGCAGTCGGCCGGCGCCGAGCCCGGCCCCGCGGCGTACGGCAAGGGGGGTACGGAGCCGACGGTCACGGACGCGAACGTCGTCCTCGGGCACCTGCCCCCGAGGCTCCTCGGCGGCGAGATGGAGCTCGACGTCGAGGCCGCGCACGCCGCGGTCCAGACGATCGCCGACGCGATGGGCCTGACGGTCGAGCAGGCGGCCGAGGGGATCATCGCGATCGTGAACGAGAACATGGCCGGGGCGCTCCGGCTCGTCTCGGTGCAACGGGGCCACGACCCGAGGGACTTCGCCCTCGTCGCCTACGGCGGCGCTGGGCCGCTCCACGCGAACGCGCTCGCGAAGCTGATGGGTTCCTTCCCCGTGGTCGTCCCGCCCGCGCCGGGCCTGCTCTGCGCGATCGGGGATCTCGTCGCCGACTTCCGGGACGAGTTCGCCCAGACGTACATCCGCCTGCTTGCGGAAGCGAGCGGCGGGGAGGTGGCGGCGATCCTCGACGACCTCGGCGGCCGCGCGACGGTCTGGCTCGAGGGCGAGGGCATCGAGAAGGGCGCCCGGCGCGTGTCCTTCACGGCCGACATGCGCTACCGCCGCCAGGGCTACGAGATCCCGGTGGCGCTCGACCCCGACGAGGTGCGAGGCAACGGCCTTGCCGACCTCGAGGAGCGCTTCAACGGGCTCCACGAGCAGCTCTACGGCTTCCGCATGCCGGGGACGGCCTGCGAGATCGTCAACCTGCGCGCGGTCGGTTTCGGGGACGTGCCGAAGCCGGAGCTCCCGACGGGCCAGAAGGGTGGGGCAGACGCCTCGGCCGCCGTCACCGACGAGCACGAGATCGTCTTCGAGGGCGAGCGCCACTCGACGAAGATCTACGACCGGGCGAAGCTGGCCCCAGGGGCGAGAATCCGGGGCCCCGCGATCGTCACGGAGTTCGACTCGACCACCGTCGTCCTACCCGGTTACGAGGCGGCCGTCGACACCAGCTTCAACATTCTGATCACACCGGCGAGCTAGGAGAGCCCGATGGCAACGACACAACAGGAGCTCCGGATCGCCGAGATCCCCGATCTCGAGGTCGATCCGATCACCCTGGACATCATCGAGGGCGCCCTGAAGAGCGCACGCTTCGAGATGGACGCCGTGCTCTTCCGCTCCGCGATGAGCCCGGTCATCCGCGAGCAGCACGACGAGTTCCCGATGATCACCGACCCGCGCGGCCGCATGGTCGTCGGCCAGTTCGGCGCCTACATCAACGAGATGATGGCCGAGTGGGACCGGGGCATCTACCCGGGCGACGTCATCCTCACGTCCGACCCGTTCAAGTGCTCGGCCTCGATCTCGCACACAAACGACTGGCTCGTGCTCGTGCCGATCTTCTACGGCGAGGAGCTCGTCGGCTGGTCGTCCCAGTTCGGGCACATGATGGACGCCGGCGGGCCGCTCCCCGGCTCGCTTCCGACGGGTGCGAAGACGATCTTCGAGGAGGGGATCATCATCCCGCCGCTCAAGATCGTCGAGCGGGGGGTGCCCCAGGAGGACCTCCTGCGGCTCATCTTCAACAACGTACGCCTCCCGGAGATGAACCGGGCCGACCTCTTCGCGATCGTCGCCGGCTGCCGGGCGGGCGAGAAGCGGGTGACGGAGCTCTGCGAGCGCTTCGGCAAGGAGACCTACCTCGCCGCGCTGCAGGCGCTCCTCGACCGCACGCACGAGGCGATGCGGAAGCTCATCAACCTCGCGATCCCGGAGGTGCCGCAGTCCTTCGAGGACTGGGTCGACGACGACGGGCTCGGCAACGGGCCCTTCAAGATGAAGCTGACGATCTGGCGGGAGGGCGACCACGCCTTCTTCGACTGGTCGGGCACCGACCCGCAGGCCCTAGGCCCGGTCAACTTCTACCTCTCCGAGGGCATGTTCAAGATGTTCATCGGGGTCTACCTGATCATGGTCAACGACCCCCAGATCCTCTTCAACGACGGCTTCTACCCGCTCCTGCACGTCGTCATGCCGAAAGGGAGCCTGCTGAACCCGCGCTTCCCGGCCGCGCTCGGCTGCCGGACGCATGCGCTCACTCGTCTCTTCGACGTGCTCGGCGGTGCGCTCTGCAAGAACGCTCCGGAGCTGAACACCGCGTCCGGCTACGGGACGAGTCCGTACATGCTCTACTCGGGTTGGGATGGCAACGGTGAGTTCTTCTACTCGATGGAGATCCTCTACGGCGGCATCCCCGGTAGGCCGATCGGGGACGGGATGGACGGACACTCGTGGTGGCCGCTCTTCGAGAACATCCCGACGGAGTACCTCGAGGCGTACTATCCCCTCAGGATCGACGGCTACACGACCGTGACGGATTCCGGCGGGGCCGGCTTCCACCGGGGCGGCAACGGCGTCGAGAAGCGCTACGTCTACCTCGAGCCGGGCGAGATCTCGA
>JBGPNP010000026.1:0-13930 GCA_041487575.1 Gaiellaceae bacterium
CGGCATGATCAGGTGCTTGAGCCCGCCGGTGCCCGAGATCGGGAGCCAGCCGAGCTTCGAGCCGACGACGAGGATGAGCGTCAGCCCGAGCAGGAAGCTCGGGATCCCCATGCCGAGGCTCGCGAAGCCCATCAGGGCGTGGTCGACCCACGTGCCTCGCCTGACCGCGGCGACCACCCCCAGCGGAATCGCGAGCGCATAGGTGAAGAGCGCGGCCGCGCCGACGAGGATCAGGCTGTTCCTTCCGTACTGCTTGACGAGCTCGGGGATCGACTGACCGCTCTTGATCGACTCGCCGAAGTCGCCCTTGAAGAAGTCGCGCAGGAAGTAGGCGTACTGGACGACGATCGGCTTGTCGAGCCCGAACTTCTTTCGCAGCGCCTGCTTCTGCTCCGTCGTCGCGATCGGGTTGAAGAGCGTGTCGACCGGGTCTCCGGGCGCGATGCGCAGGCCCCAGAAGATGACGATGGAGGCGCAGATCATGACCACGACCGCGTAGACGGCGCGGCGGGCGATATAGCTCAGCATGGAGAAGCTCCCGAGCGCGGAGGCGCAGGGACCGGGTGGCGAGAGCCGCTAGGCCTCGATCCAGACGTCGTTGTAGAACGGGTAGAGGTTCGGCTGGTTCGGCGCCCAGCCGTGGACCTTCTTGTGGTGCACCCAGATGCTCGTCGGCGTGACGATGGGGACGAACGCGACCTGCTCCGCCGCGACCGCGAGCGCCTTCTGGGCGGCCGCCTTCAGGCCGGCGTCGTCGGCCGCGCTCTGCCACTCCTCGTAGGCCTTGTCGAGCGCCGGGATCTTCGTAAACGAGCCGTTGCAGCAGTTGGGCAGGAAATACGTCGAGTCCGTGAAGAGGAGCGAGGCGTCGAACATGTACGGCCAGACGTTCTTGACGATGTAGGCAACCGGCCCGTCCTTCGTGAAGAAGCCCTTGTCCGTGTAGTAGTCCTGCACCGACTTGAGCTTCATGTCGATGCCGACGTTCGCGAGCATCCCCTGCACGGCCTGGGCGACCAGGCCCTCGGTCTTGTCGTAGGCCTCGACGATCGCCTCGAAGGAGAGCTTCTTGCCGCCCTTCTCCCGGACACCGCCGCTGCCCTCCTTCCACCCGGCGCCGTCGAGGAGCGACTTCGCCATCGCGACGTCGAAGGTGCCGTACTGCTCGACCGAGGAGTCGTAGTACGGGAAGGCGGACGGGACGATCGTGTACGACGGGCTCGCCTTGCCGAAGAAGATCGTGTCGACGATCGCCTGGCGGTCGATCGCGTGCATGAACGCCTGCCGCACCTTGACGTCGTCGAAGCCGAGCTCGGTGTGCTTGTAGTTGACGCCGAGCTGGTACAGCGACCACTCCTGGAACTCGATCACCGCGAAGTCGCTGTTCCCCTTCAGCCGGTCGACGTCCTGCGGCGCCGGGCCGTGGAGCGCGTCGACGTTGCCGGCCTCGAGCTCCTGGGCGCGCGTCGCCGGCTCGAGCAGCACCTCCCAGCGGACCGCGTCGAGGTACGCCTTACCCTTGTTCTCGAGGAAGGGGGCGACGGAGCCGGGGTAGTCCTCCCAGCGGGTCACGAGGGCATGGCTCCCCGGGACGAGCTCGGTCAGCGTGAAGGGGCCGGTGCCGTCGGCCGCCTTGACGCCGTAGCCGTTCTTGAGCTCGTCGCGCTTCTTCGTGTTGAAGATCGCCGAGTAGCCCGAGTTGAGGACGTAGAAGAGGTCGGCGTACGGGTGGGAGAGCGTCACCTTGACGACGTTCCCGGCTTCGGCCGTCACGTCCTTGACCGGCGGCCAGAAGCCGGCGTTGATGCCGCCCTTGCGGACGACGTTCAGCGCCTCCGCGACTGCGGCCGCGTCGCAGGCAGCGCCGCTCTGGAAGACGAGGCCGTCACGGATCTTGAACGTGATCTCGGTCCCGTCCGCGCTCTGCTCCCAGCTCTCGGCCATCATCGGCACGAACTTCCCGTCAGGGTCCTGGGTGACGACGGTCTCGTGGATGACCGGGAAGAGCGAGGCGTCCCACCAGGTCGTGTTGACGGGATCGGTGCGCGACACGTCCCGGTCGTACCCCTCGCGGAGAGTCCCTCCCACGACGGGCGCCGCGGGCGCCGCCGTCGTAGCCGGCGGCGGAGGTGGGGCCGCCGCGCCGGTCGAGGCGGCCGGAGGCGGCGGAGCAGCCTCCTGGCCGCCGCCTCCTCCGCAGGCGGCGAGGAGCGAGCCGGCCGCGCCCAGCGAGATGCCGAGCAGCGAGGCCCGCTTGAAGAACTCGCGCCGGTCGATCCGGCGCTCCAGATACTCGTCGAGAAGGCCCTCGACCCGATCCTCGTGCCGCGTCAACGCACTCCCTCCTCCGCCGGCGCGCGCCGTTCCCAGCGCGCTAGAAAAACGTTTTCCCTGCTGCAAACGATCTTCCCATCTCGCGCCGGGAAGTGTCAAGCGCCTCCGGTGATCAAGACGAGTCAGCCCGCCGCGGCCCGGGCCGTGGACGCGCGCTCGACGAGCTCGGGCGGCGTCCGGACGACGACGCTCGCAGCACGCTGACCCGCGACGAGCCTGAGAAGGCAGTCGACACTCCGCTCCGCCATCTCCCCCAGCGGCATGCGCACCGTCGTCAGCGGAGGCTCGAGGTACGCGGCGATCGGCGCGTCGTGGAAGGCGACCAGCGAGAGATCCTCCGGCACGCGAACGCCGCGCCTCTTCGCTGCCGCGAGAGCGCCGATCGCCGAGACGAGGCTCCAGACCGCCACGGCCGTCGGCCGCGGCTCGGCGGCGAGGAGCCGTTCCATGGCCCGGAAGCCCCCCTCCTCGTCGAGCGGCGACTCGACCACCTGCGCAGACGGCAAATCGACGCCGGCGGTACGCAGACCCGCGCGGAAGCCCACGAGCCGCCTGTGCGCGGTGTCGACGTCGGCGGGGCCGGCGATGTGCGCGAGCAGCCGGTGGCCCAGGCCGGCCAGGTGCTCGACCGCGAGCTGCATCCCGGCGGCGTCGTCCACGGTGACGCTCGGGCCGACATTCGGCACGCGGCGATTGACGAGGACGAACGGGAGCTGCCGGCTCGAGAGCTCCTCGAGGAAACCCTCCGAAGTGGATGCGCTCGCGATCAGGAGCCCGTCCACGCGACGCTCGAGGAGGAGGCGCCGGTACGCCTCCCCGGTCTGGAGGAACTCCTCGGCGTCGGCGAGGAGCATGACGTAGCCCGCGGCGGCCGCCCGCCGCTCGGCGCCGCGGATGATCTCGGCGTTCACCGGGTAGGGCAGGTTTGGGATCACCATCCCGAGCGTCATCGTGCGTGCGAGCTTGAGCCCGCGCGCGAGCGCGTTCGGGCGGTAGCTGAGCTCCCGAGCGGCCGCCTCGATCCGCTCCCGGGTCTCAGCGCGGATCGAGACGGTCGGGTCGCCGTTGAGGACGCGGGAGGCGATCGACGTGCCGACGCCGGCCGATCGCGCTACGTCGGCGAGCCGGGCCGCTCCGCCGGTCGTCCTCACACGCCCCCGCCTAGAAGGGCAGGCCCTCGGCGGCGTGCAGGTGGAACGCCTTGCGGACGGTCTCGTGCACCTGCCAGCGGGTCTTCGTCCCCTCGGGGAAGAAGACGACGTCGCCCGCCGAGATCTCGAAGGGCTCGCCTCCTTCAGGCGTGACCGTGACCCGGCCGGCGACGAGCGTCGCCGTCTCGTCCGTGTGGATCCAGTTGAACGTTCCGGGCGTGCACTCCCAGATCCCGTTGCACTGCTTGCCGTCGGCCGACTTCCAGAGGATGACTGCGCTCCCCTGCGGATCGCCCTCGAGGATCCAGTCGGCGGGGACAGGGAAGGGGTCGAGCTTGGCCTGGCTCACCTTCTGATTGACGATGGAGGTGGTCTGAGTGCTCACGACAACTCCTTTCTGCGGAGGCCACTGAGTGCCCCGCCCGATGAATACGGCGCGCCCTGGCGGCTGCAAAGCCGAGCAGGGCCGTGTCCTCAGTCGCGCCCATATTCGCTGAATATGAGCACTCCCTGCGTCCTTGCCCTCCTTGTTTTTCGCCCGCCAGGATCATCACCGTATCCACCGGACGGGGCACTAGCGAAGGAGGTCTCGCGGGAGACCGATGCGGTTGAACTCGCCCGCCGCCGCCTCCGCATGGCGGCGCCCGTTGCGAAGCGAGATCAGGTGGTGGCCGGGCAGGAGCGCGTCGAACTCGAGCTCGGCCAGCTTGTTGCAGGACGCGGCGTACTGCTGGACGTTCGCGTCCGGGACGTTCTGGAGGATGATCGCGCCGCCCCAAAAGACGCAGTCGGAGGAGAAGAGGTACGTCCGGTCGCGGCCGGCGAGGCGGAAGCAGTAGTGCCCCATGCAGTGCCCCGGGGTCGCGACGGCCTCGAGCTCGAGCTCGCCGACCCTGATGCGCGTCCCGTCCGAGAACTCCTCGTCGACCTCGGCCGGCTCCCACTCGTAGTCGGCCGGGTAGAACCCGAACGCCTTCGCCCAGTTGAGCCCGATCTGGTCGGCGTCGGCGGCCCGGATCGTGGACGCCGCTTCGACCCCGGCGAGGAGTCGCGCGCCGGTCGCCCGCTTCATGGGCGCCGCGCCGCCGACGTGATCGGCGTGGTAGTGCGTGATCACGATCTTCGAGATCCGCGCCGGGTCGAAGCCGTCAGCCCGGATCAGCTCGAGGATCTCCTCCGTCCCGGGCCCGAAGCCCGCGTCGACGAGCGCGAGCTCATCGCCGCCGTCGATCAGGTACGTGTGGCAGTCGAGCCGGTGGGTGAGGTTGAACCCGTAGTCGCCGCCGCCGACGAGGTAGACGTCGTCCGTGAGCTTCATTGCGCCGGCACCGTGTAGGCGTGGGCCGTGAGGCCACCGTCGACGACGAGGTTGACGCCCGTGATGTAGGCCGCGTCGTCCGAGGCGAGGAAGGAGAAGGCGGCGGCCATCTCCTCGGCCTTGCCGAGCCGGCCCATCGGCACCGTCGGGAAGCCCTCGCGGCGCCACGTGTCCATGAGCTCCTCGCCGACGAGGTCGACCGACTGCTGCGTGTCCGACGGGCCGGGGCTGACACAGTTGACGCGGATCCCGTGCTTGACGAGCTCGAGCGCCATCGTCTTCGCGAGGTTCGCGGTCCCCGCCTTCGCGGCGTTGTAGTGCGAGAACTCGGGGGAGCCGCCGAGCGACGAGATCGACGTCGTGAAGAGAATGACGCCGCCGTGGCCGGCCTTGACCATGACGCGGGCCGCGCGCTGGCCGACCGCGAAGGAGGCGGTCAGGTTGACGGCGATGACCCTGAGCCAGGACTCGTCCGGGAGGTCGAGGAAGGGCTCCTGCGTCCAGGCGGCGGCATTCGAGATGACGACGTCGAGGCGGCCCCCGTCCTCGTACGCCTCGCGAACGGCGCGCTCGCACTCGGAGATCTCGGAGAGCTCCGCCCGGATCGTCCCGGGCCTCGCGCCGAGCTCGGCCAGCTCGGCGGCGACCCGCTCGAGGCGGTCGACGACGTAGACGCGGTCGGCGCCTTCCGCGGCAAAGCGCAGGGCGGTCGCCCGGCCGATGCCACTGCCGCCGCCGGTGACGAGGACAGCCTTCCCGGCGTGACGCTCCCTGTCCACAACCCCTTCCGACCCGAGGAAAAACGATTTACCGGCCGATCTTCTCCCCGCGCCTGACCCTTGTCAAGACGGAAGGACCGCGACGGCGTCGACCTCGATCCTGGCCCCCGGGACCGCGAGCCGGCTGATCTCGACGAGGGTGCTCGCCGGGCGCACCGAGCCGAAGATCTCCTGGCGGACCGGGTTGATCTTGGGCCGGTCGTCGACGTCGGTGAGGTAGACGGTCACCTTGACGACGTCGGCGAAGCCGCAGCCTGCCGCAGTCAGTACGGCGCCCATGTTCTCGAAGACCTTCCGCGCCTGGGCGGCGACGTCGTGCCCGCCGACGACGTTCCCCTCGGCATCCACCGGCACGACACCGGAGACGAAGACGAGGTCACCCGCCCGCACGGCGTCCGTGTAGTGGCTGATCGGCTGGGCCTGGCCCGGGACGCGGATCTCCTCGCGGTCGGTCATGCTCTCCTCCTCGGTTCGCCTACGACGGGGAGGGAAGCATGGCGCACGTGCGGCCGCTCAGGCGCGAGGAGCTGCCGGAGCTCGAGGAGCTCTTCGAGCTCTACGACGAGACGCTCTCCTTCTGCCCGAACAGCCTGTACACGATGGCGCGCCGGCCCGAGATTCTCCGCGCCTTCTCGGAGCTGATCACGCAGACCTGGCGTACGGGCACGGTCCCGACGTACCTGAAGCCGCTCGTCGCCATGGTCTCGTCGAGCGCGGCCGGCTGCCGCTACTGCCAGGCGCACGAGGCGGTGGACGCCAGGATGCGCGGCGTCCCCGAGGAGAAGATCGCGGCCGTCTTCGACTTCGAGCGCAGCCCGCTCTTCGACGACGCCGAGCGAGCGGCGCTCCGCTTTGCGCTCGCGGCCTCCGCGCAGCCGAGCGCGGTCGCCGCCGAGGACTTCGCCGAGCTTCGCCGCCACTGGGACGACGGCCAGATCGTCGAGATCCTCGCCGTCGTCTCGCTCTTCGGCTTCCTGAACCGCTGGAACGACACGATGGCGACCGACCTCGAGGAGATCCCGGCGGCCCTCGGGCGGCGGGTACTCGCCGAGGCCCGCTGGGAGCCCGGGAAGCACCGTTCGTGACGGAAGCGTCACGACTCGGTGCCGAATGATCGCGGCCGGCCGCCGAGACCGCAGCGGCCCGTTAGCTTGTCAGTGTGGACAAATGGGCAGCTGACCCTCGACTTCTACATCCCGGATGACCTCGAGCCCGGCGCTTATGCGAACGCGCTCGCCGCGTGGCACACAGAGCACGAGTTCACCCTCGACTTCGCGGCGGTCCAGCGACCGCGGGTCAACGAGGACGGCGAGGTCGTCCTTACCTACCGCGTCATGACGCGCGTGAAGCTGCCCGCTACGATGATCTTCGACATCATCCGCGAGCTGAACCGTGACATGACCGAGTACGAGCAGGAGTTCGGAGAGATCAGAAGGCCAAGACGGCCGGGAGCGTAGGCGTGAGAGACAAGAGCGTGCCCTATGGCGGCCAGCTCGGCTACGGGTTTCGATCCAGCATCCCGAGAGGCGGCAACCCTCGCGTGCGCTACACCGGCCCGCCGAGAGGGAAGCCGGCTTACTGGATGACCTTCGAGCCGGCGCCGGAGCCGAAGCCCAAAGACGACGAGCCGAAGCGCGACTGAGCGCTACGGCGTGACGAGCACGCGCCCCGGCGAGCCGCCGAGGCTCGCGGCGATCGCCTCGTTCACCCGGTCGAGCGTGAAGGTCGGGCCGAGCGCGCCCTCGAGGTCGAGCTGGTCGTCACGGACGAGCTCGAGCATCCGCGGGAGCGCCACGGCCGGGTCCTCCGAGCCGTAGAGGGAGCCCGTCACCCACTTCTCCTCGTTCGTGAGCTGGAACGGGTCGAGCTCGTACCGGACGCCTGCCGCGGCCATGCCGACGGCGACGACCATGCCGCCTCCCCGCGTCGACCGCACGGCGAGCTCGAAGGTCGCTTGCCCGCCGACGGCGTCGAAGGCGTAGTCGAACTCACCGGCGACCGCGTCCGGCGCGAGCGCTTCCGTCGCGCCCAGCCGCTGCGCCCGCTCCCGCCGCCCCTCGAGCGGGTCGACCGCGACGATCCGCGACGCGCCCGCGATCCGCGCGCCCTGGACCACGAACTGGCCGACGCCGCCTGCCCCGACGACGAGAACGCTCGAGCCCGGCTCCACCCTGGCCCGATTGAGCACGGCTCCGACGCCCGTAAGCGCCGCGCAGCCGATCAGTGCCGCCTCCTGGAGCGGCAGATCGCCCGGAATGGGTAGAACGGCCTTCGCGGGGAGGACCATGCGCTCGGCGAGCGCGCCGATCGTGGTCATCCGGTAGACGGTCTCCCCGCCCGCCGAGAGTCCGGTCGTCCCGTTCGCGAGCGTTCCGGCTGCGACCCCGGCCCGCAGCGGCGCGCACGCCACCGGCCGGCCCGACCGGCACGGCCCGCACTCGCCGCACGACGGCGCCCAGGAGATGACGACGCGGTCGCCGGGAGCGAGCCCGGTGACCCGCCTCCCGACCGCCTCGAGGACGCCTGAGCCCTCGTGCCCGAGCACCATCGGCGCCGGGCGCTTCCACTCGCCGCGGACGACGTGGAGGTCGGAGCCGCACACGCCCACGGCCGCGAGCCGGACGAGCACGTCGTCCGGCCCCGGCTCCTGCACGTCGATCTCCCGCACCTCGAGCGGCTCGCCCGGTGCGCGGAAGAGCGCTGCGCGCGTCCTCACGCGCGCGTCATTTCTTGACGCCGAGCGCCGTCAGCGCCTCCGCGGTCGTGCCGATCTCGGCGATGTTCGTGAGCGCGTAGCTGAGCGCCGCGTGCTGCCACTCGTCGTCGATCGTGGAAGTCCCGTCCGAGATCACGGTCACCTCGTAGCCGAGGTCGGCGCCGGTGCGCGCCGTGTGCTCGATCGAGAAGTTCGTCCACGCGCCGGTGATCACCAGCCGCTCGGCGCCGCAACCCTTGAGGATCGTCTCGAGGGTCGTGTCGGTGAAGGCGCACATGCGCATCTTCTCGACGACGAAGTCGCCCTTCCTCGCCTCGAGCCCCTTGACGGGCGCCGCGCCCCAGCTCCCGCGGACGAGACCTCCCGCCGCGACAGCCTGGAAGAGCGGCGCGTTCAGCTTCAGCCCGGGCGCGCCCTTCTCGACTATGTACCAGACGTGGATGACCGGCACGCCCTTCTCGCGGGCGGCGGCCGCCAGCTTCTTCACGTTGGCGACGACCTTCTGCTTCGTCGCGTGCGCCGGGGCGCCCGAGTCGGCGAAAGCCCCGCCCTCGATGATGACGTCGTTCTGGAGGTCCTGGATGATCAGGGCCGACTTCTTCGGGTCGATCTTCTTCATCGCCGCCTCCTAGTGGTTCGTCCGGTGACGTTGCCGGGATTCTGGGTCGCGAGGAGCGAGCCAGGCAAGGACGCAGGGAGCGCCCATATTGGTGAATGTGGGCGTGACTGAGGACGCGGCACGGCGACGTCTCATCGCGGGCCAGAACCCGGAGGACGTCGCCGGGCGAGCCACTAGTGATAGACCTGCCGGTCGCCCTTGACCTTCGTCCGGATCCGGTAGACCGACGTCGAGCTCGGGATGAAGAGGTCATGCCAGTCGGCGCCGCCCCAGGTGAGGTTCCCGGTGTGCTCGGGCACCTCGACGATCCCGAGGTGCTCGGCCTCGGGCGAGATGACCCAGATCCCCTTCGGGCCGGTGACCCAGATGTTGCCCAGCTCGTCGCACTTCATCCCGTCCGGGATGCCGCCTGCGATGTCGCCGGTGCCGATCCCCTCGAAGAAGAGCCGCCCGTTCGCGAGCGAGCCGTCCGTCTGGACGTCGAAGACGCGGATATGCGCGCGTGGCGTGTCGTTCACGTAGAGGATCGAGCGGTCGGGCGAGAAACAGAGGCCGTTCGGCATCTCGAAGTCGTCCACGAGGAGCTCGAGCTCGCCGCCGCCGGCCGGGATCCGGTAGACGCCGCAGATGTCGAGCTCGCGCTCTCGCTCCTCCCCGAAGACGGGCATGCGCCCGTACCAGGGGTCTGAGAAGTAGATCGAGCCGTCGGGCCCGACGATGATGTCGTTGGGTGAGTTCAGCTCTTTGCTGCCGTAGTGGGAGGCGATCACCTCGCGGCTCGCCTCGGTTCCGTCGGCGTTGAGCCTCGCCCGCACGACCGTGCTCGACGAGTGCTCGCAAACGAGGAGGTTGCCGACGGCGTCGAGGGTCATGCCGTTGCACTTGTTCGCCGGGCGCATGGCCTCGACGACGCCGCCCTCGAGGCTCCACTTGCGCCGGACGTCGCCCGGCATATCGCTGAAGAGGAGATAGCGGCCCTCCTTCACCCAGATCGGACCCTCGGTGAAGGTGAAGCCCGTCGCGACCCGCTCGACCTCCGTGCCCTCGTCGACGAGGTCCCAAACGGCTGCTGAGTTTGCCTGCACGCCCATGGGCGCCCGCTCCTTTCTCGGAATGTGAAGAAGCGGGCCGAAACTAGCAGACCTGGCAGGGCCTCCCAGGCGCGAGTGAATCGGTTACGCCCGGCCGCCCCCCGGCAGCGGCCCAGAGCACGCGGCAGCCCGGCCGGCTCAGGCGGGCGCAGGCACGAAGGGGGTGTGGACGACCTGGACGCCCAGCGGCTGGATGGGCTCGTCGAACACGTGCTCGAGCTCGGAGGCGGCGAAGAAGCCGACCACCTCGAGCGCCGTGTCCCCCGTGTTGTAGACGGCGTGCGGGACGAGCTCGGGAACGACCGCGAGCGAGCCCGCCTCGATCGGGACGCGCTCGTCGCCGACGATCGCCTCGCCGGAGCCCTGGATGATGTAGAGGATCTCCTCCGCGCTGTCCGTATGGCGACCGAGGAGCTCGCCCGGCGCGATCTCGAAGTAGACGACCGCCGAGGCCTTGGTGCCTGCCGCCGCTTGGAGCGGGAAGTTGAAGCGGACCCGCATCGCCGCATCCGCTTCGCTCCAGCCTTCGATGAGCTCGAGATCCCTGACGTTCATGGTTTCCATTGCCGTGCCTCCTTTAGATTGACTGCGTGTAAATCTAAATAATCATCTACACTCTGTCAAGCGAAAATGAAGCGCAAGTACGAGCTGAGGCGCCGGGCGCGCCAGGTGGAAGAGACGAGGCGGCGGATCGTCGAGGCGACCGCCGCGCTCCACGAGGAGCTCGGGCCCGCCCGTACGACGGTGGCCGCGATCGCCGAGCGCGCGGGCCTGAGCCGGCCGACCGTCTACAACCAGTTCCCCGATGATCAATCGCTCTTCGCCGCGTGCGGCGCGCTCTTCGCCGAGCGAAGCCCGCTGCCGGCACTCGAAGGCCTCGCGCTCGAGGACGCGCTCCACTCCCTCTACCGGTACTACCGCGAGAACGAGCGAATGCTCGCGCAGGTCGAGCGCGACGCCTCCCTGCTGCCGGCGCTCGCCGACGCCCTCGAGCTCGTGCGCAGGCCGATCGCCGTAGCCATCGAGGATCAGGCGGTGAGAGCCGGCCTGCGCAGCCCCGCAGCCAGGGCGGCGCTGAGACTCTCGTTTGCCTTCTCGGCCTGGCAGGTGCTCTCGACGGCCGGCCTCGACGACGTCGAGGCCGCGGCGGTCATGGCGCGCCTCGTCGCCTGCGCGCAGCCCTAGACAACCTCGACGTGAATGCGGCCGCGCGCGCTCCTGAGCGGGCCGCCCTCACGGCGGGCGCGGACAGCGAGGATCTCGGCGATGATCGAGAGCGCCGTTTCCGCCGGTGTGTCGGCGCCGATGTCGAGCCCGCACGGACCGGAGATTCGCTCAAAGTCCGCCGCGGAAACCCCCGCTGCGAGCAGCCGCTCGCGGCGCCGCTCCTGGTTTCGGCGTGAGCCGAGCGCGCCGATGTAGAACGCCTCGGTCGCGAGCGCGCCCTGGAGCGCCGGCACGTCGAACTTGTCGTCGTGCGTGAGGACGACGACCGCGGTCGCGTGGTCGGGCGCCACCTGGGCGAGCGCCTCCTCGGGCCAGGCGACGATGATCTCGTCCGCGTTCGGCATCCGCTCCCTCGTCGCGAACTTCGCCCGCGCGTCGGCGACGATCGCCTCCCAGCCGAGCAGCTTCGCCGCCTGGCAGAGCGCGTCGGCCGAGTCGACGGCGCCGTAGACGAAGACGCGCGGCGGCGGCCCGTGGACGTCGGCGAAGACCTTCCGGCCCTCAAGCTCGAGAAGCTTCGGCCGAGCGCCGCGGATGATCTCTTTCGCCTGCTCGACGAGCGGGCCGTCGAGCTCGCCGAGCGTCTCCCCGCTCTCGAAGACGAGGAGCTTGGCGCCCAGGGGCTCGCCCTCGACGACGGTGTAGAGGACGCAGCGCTCCTCCTCCTCGATCGCGCGCCTGAGACGTTCGTAGGTGCTCATAGACCGACCTGCCCCGGCGTGTCCTCCCGAGCGAAGCGACGGGACAAACCGCTGCCGCGAAAGACGCATAGCGTCTTTCGCGGATACCGTCCGCGGAAAATGCGCAGCATTTTTCGCGGCTTCACTGGAGGAGCTCCACGAAGACGTCGATCTCGCCGCCGCAGGGGAGGCCGACGTTCCAGCCCTCCTCGTCGGCGATGCCGTAGGAGAGGAGCTTCGGCTGCCCGGTCTTGAAGACCTCCTCGGCCTGGATGAAGACGTCGCCCTCGACGCAGCCACCCGAGACCGACCCGGCGAGCTCGCCGCTCTCGGAGATGACAAGCTTCGAGCCGACCGGGCGCGGGGCCGAGCGGCGGGTGGCGACGACCGTCGCGACCGCGACGCGATCGCCGCGGGCGCGCCAACGCTCGATGTCAGCGAGGACTTCCTTCACGCAGCATGCCTCCTCTCGATGCCGGCCACGACCTCGGCCAGCCCTTCCAGACTCTCCAGATTGTGCCCTGACAGGAACCTGTCGATGAAGGGCAAAGCTGCTCTCATGCCGCCGGCGAGCGGCTGGTACTCGGGGTTGCCCTTGAGCGGGTTCACCCAGATGACCGCGAACGCCTGACGGGCAAGGCGGGCCATCTCGCGCCCGACGAGGGCGGCGTCCTGCCGCTCCCAGCCGTCCGAGACGATGACGACGACGGCGCCGCGGGTGAGAGAGCGCCGGCCCCACTCGTCGTTGAAGTGCTTGAGCGAGGCGCCGATCCGCGTGCCGCCCGACCAGTCGACGACCCGTTTTGTCGCCTGAGCGAGCGCGCGCTCTGGGTCGCGGCCGGTGAGCTCGGGCGTCAACCGCGTCAGGCGCGTGCCGAAGACGAAGGCCTCCACCCCCCGGCCGGCGACCGCGGCGTGCACGTAGAGGAGGAGCGCCCGCGCGTAGGCCTCCATCGAGCCGGAGACGTCGCAGATGATCACGAGCTTCCGCGGCTTGTCGACGCGGCGGCGAAAGGCGCGCTCGATGGGGTCGCCGCCCGTCCCGAGCGAGCTGCGAACGAGGCGACGCAGGTCGAGGTCCTGCCCGCGGGAGTGCGGGCGCAGCCGCCGGGAGCGCCGCTGCGGACGCGCGGACGCGCACTTCGCGATCAGCGCGCGGACGTGCCGGAACTCCTCCGGGGTCATGCTCGCGAAGTCCTTCCTGCGTAGCACTTCCTCGAAGCTCCAGCCGGCCGAGTCCGACTCCTCGCCCTTGTCGTCGGCACCCTCGACAAGGCGCCGCTCCGACGCCGTCTTCTGCAGCAGCTTGACGGCGAGGTCGCCCGGCCCGTCCTCGCGCCGCGGCGGCGCGACCGGAGCGCGCAGGAACCAGGCCCGGAAGGCGCGGTCGAACGGCTCGATCTCGTCCTGCCGAGAGACGAGCGTCGTGCGGAGCGTCCAGTAGACGTCGTCCTGGCTCACGAGGTCGACGGCGTCGAGGCCTGTGAGCGCGTCGGCAACCCTCCCCGGCCCGATCTCGAGGCCCGCCTCGCGTAGCACCCGCCCGAAGGTGACGACGTGCTTGACGAGAGCGTCAGCCTGTAGCAGCGCGGGCCTCATCGACGAGCCGTGCGAGGTAGCTGTCACGCACGGCCTCGAAGTCCTCGTGGTACTTGAGCACCGATCCGAGAGTCGACTCGACGGTCTCGGCGTCGAGCTCCTGCCGGCCGAGCGCGGCGAGCGCCTGCGCCCAGTCGATCGTCTCCGCGACCCCGGGCGGCTTGTACAGCTCCAGCCCGCGGAGGCTCTCGACCGCCGCCGCGACCTGACGCGCCAATATCGCAGGGACGTGGGGGGCCCGCACGCGCAGGATCGCCAGCTCCCGCTCGAAGTCAGGGTGCGCGATCCAGTGGTAGAGGCAGCGACGCTTGAGCGCGTCGTGCACGTCGCGCGTGCGGTTCGACGTGAGCACGGCGATCGGAGGAACAACGGCTCGCACGACACCGAGCTCCGGCACCGAGATCGACCAGTCGGAG
>JBGPNP010000027.1:0-13776 GCA_041487575.1 Gaiellaceae bacterium
CATCGCCCGTGGACAACATGCCGGCCGGGCAGGACGTGGCTGGGGTCTGCAGACCTGGGGCATGCCCTTCGGCGCAGGCTCACATGGCTTGAGATTACTGGCGCTTCGAGGGTGTGACCGAAGCTGCGCGGATCATCCACACGACTATCTGGCCCGGGTCGGGCGCTCGCGTCCCGATAATCACGGCATGCGCCTCAACGCCTACCTCGCCCGGGCCGGGCTGGCGTCCCGGCGCGGGGCGGACGAGCTCATCCGGGCCGGGCGCGTGCGCGTGAACGGCGAGGTGGCCGGGCTCGCAAAGTTCGTCGGCTCCGGCGACCGTGTCGAGGTGGACGGCCGCCTGCTCGCGCCCGAGCCGCTCGCCTACGTCCTCCTCCACAAGCCGGCGGGCGTCGTCACGACCGCCCGCGACCCGCACGGGCGGCCCACGGTCGTCGGCCTCGTCGGCCACGAGCGGCGCGTCGTCCCGGTCGGGCGGCTCGACGCGGACACGACCGGCGCGCTCCTCCTCACGAACGACGGCGAGCTCGCGCACCGCCTTGCGCACCCGCGCTACGAAGTGGACAAGGTCTACGAAGCGGAGGTGGAGGGAGCGCCCTCGCCCGACGCGCTCCGACGCCTCCGGGAGGGCGTCGAGCTCGAGGACGGACTGACCTCGCCGGCCCATGCTCGCGTGCTAACACGACGGCGCGGTAACACGGTGCTCGAGCTCACGATCCACGAGGGAAGGAAGCACCAGGTGAAGCTCATGTGCGCCGCCGTCGGCCACGCCGTCCGGCGTCTGCACCGCCGCGTCTACGCCGGGCTGACCGTCGACGGGCTCGCCCCCGGCGAGTGGCGCGAGCTCACGCCGGCCGAGGTCGCCGCGCTCAGGGAGCTCGGTGCCACAGCCCGCTCCAGGGCGAAGGAGCGGGGCTCGTCTCGACCACCTCGTCGATGACGAGGAGGCCGAAGAGCTTCAGCTCGAGCGTCTGCCGGCGCCGGTCGGCGAGGCCCCACAGCTTCGAGGCCGCGCCGAAGGATGCGAGCGCGATCGACGCGTCCATTACGGCCCGGTCGAGCGCCGTGTACCCGCCCAGCGGCTCGTCGTAGCTCGCGACCACGGAGTAGAGGACGTAGGTCGCGCCGCCGACGAGGAGGGAGACGACCGCCCGGCCGAACGCCCGCAGCCTCCCGGGCTCGCGGCCGGTCGCGGCTACGACGACCTCGATGTCGAGCGCGCGCATGCCGAGCGTCGACCCGGTCGAGAGGAAGTACGCGAAGTACGCAACGGGCGGGAGCAGGGCGAGCGCCTGGCCCACGAGGAAGAACCCGGCCGCCGGCAGGATCTGGACGATTCCGGCCGGGATCGAGCCGAGCAGGTAGAGAACGAGCGCGATCGCCCAGTCGACCGCAGCCGCGGCCGCCCTCCTGCGGAAGCCGGCGAAGGCCGCGCTGTAGCTCGAGTCGGGGGAGAGGTAGAGGCCGGGAGCCCGACCGGTCACGACCCGCGGGCCGGCACGGCGAAGCCCATCCGTTCGTACATGGTCTGGAGCGTCGGCTCGGAGGCGGCGCTCGCCTTCGCTGCGCCGACGGCGAGGAGCCGCAGGAGCTCGCCGGGGTCGGCGCGGAGCTCCTCATAGCGGAGCCGGATCGGCTCGAGCAGGTCGACGACGGCCTCGGCGACGTCCTGTGTGAAGGCGCCGTAGCCCTTGCCGTCGTAGCGGGCCTCCACCGCCGGTATCGGCTCGCCGGTCGCGACCGACATGATCTCGATCAGGTTCGAGATCCCGGGTTTCTCCGGCGCGTGTCGGACCTCGGCGCCGGAGTCCGTGACCGCGCTCTTCACCTTCTTCCGGATCACCTCCGGCGGGTCGAGGATCTTCACCGTTCCCTGCGGCGTCCCGCCGGTCGTGGACATCTTCCGCTCGGGCTCCTGGAGGTCCATGATCCGCGCCCCGATCTCCGGGAAGATGCCCTCCGGGACGACGAAGGTCTCGCCGAAGCGCTGGTTGAAGCGCGCCGCGACGTCGCGGGCGAGCTCCAGGTGCTGGCGCTGGTCGTCGCCGATGGGGACGTGGGTCGCCTGGTAGAGGAGGATGTCGCCGGCCATGAGCACCGGGTACGTGAAGAGCCCCGCCGAGATGAAGTCCTGGCGCGCGCCCTTGTCCTTGAACTGGTGCATGCGGCGAAGCTCGCCGTAGGCCGTCACGGCGCCGAGGAGCCAGGCCGCCTCGGCGTGAGCAGCGACGTGGCTCTGAGCGAAGACCGTCGAGCGGTCGGGGTCGAGCCCGGTCGCGAAGAGGAGGGCGGCGAGCGAGAGCGTCGACTCGCGCAGCGTCGCGGGCTCGTAGTCGACCGTGATCGAGTGGAGGTCGACGATGCAGAAGAAGGCGTCGCCCTGCTCCTGGGTGGCGGCGTACTGGCGGAAGCCGCCCGAGTAGTTGCCGAGGTGCTTCTCGCCCGTCGGCTGGATTCCGCTGAAGATCTTCATTACCTGGCCGAAAATGCTACGCATTTTCGGCCGCGAGGTCTTGTCGCGTCGCCTCGCTCGGGAGGAGAATGAGCCGGCGTGTCGCGAATCGCCGTCCACCCGGCTCGGGAGATGGCTGCTCTCAGTCTCGTGGGCGGCCTCGACGACATGCGTGTGCTCGAGGTCGGCTGCGGAGACGGCCGGCTCACTCTGGCCTACGCCCGCCGGACGCGCTCGGTAGTCGGCATCGACCCTGACGAGGAGCGGATCGCCGAAGCGAGGCGGACTCTTCCTCCAGACCTCACCGGCCTCGTGCGTTTCGAGGTCGGCGACGTCGTCGAACTGCTCCAGCCCCCGGCGGCTTTCGACGCGGTCTTCCTCTCGCACTCCCTCTGATGAGTGGAGGCCGGGGGCGTCGTGCACGCCCTGCGCCTTCTTCACCGGAGTCTAGTCCCGGGCGGCGTCCTGCTGGACCTTCAGCCCGCTGCCGCCGACTCCCTCGTCCTCGCGGGCGGCCAGCCGGCGGGCTGGCTCGACGAGCGCGACTTCCAGCGCGACCTCGCCGCGACCGCCGAGGGGCTCGGTCAAGCGGTCGCGGAAGGTCTCTTCGTCCTCGAGGACGAGGTCTGGTTCGACATCGTCCACAGCTTCGACGCCGGCGCGCTGCTCGTCGCCGAGGTCTCGGGCTGGCGTGGGGTCCGCGTCCCGGCCGACATCCCGCCACGCCTCAGGGCGCGGCATTCTCCCTTCGAGGTCGTCGAGGCCTGCACCCTCCGCCGGTTGCGTGCTCTCTGACCCCCTACACTGAAAGGCCCTATGGCGATCTCGGAGACCTGGTCCCCCTCCTCGTGGCGTGCGCTCCCGCCGCTCCACCAGCCCGAGTGGCCGGACGAGGAGCGCGCCGAGGCTGCGCGAGCTCGGCTCAAGGCGATGCCGCCGCTCGTCTTCGCCGGCGAGGCGCGGGCTCTCCGGGCCGCCCTGGGAGACGTCGCCGCAGGGAAGGCCTTCCTCCTCCAGGCCGGCGACTGCGCCGAGTCGTTTCACGACTTCTCGGCGGTCTCGATTCGCGAGAAGCTGAAGATCCTGCTCCAGATGGCGGCGGTGCTGACGTACGGCGCGACGCTTCCGATCGTCAAGGTCGGCCGGATCGCCGGGCAGTTCACGAAGCCCCGCTCGTCGCCGACTGAGACAGTCGACGGCGTCGAGATCCCGACCTTCCGTGGCCACATGGTCCACGACGACTTGCCGACCCGCGAGGCTCGCGTGGCCGACCCCGACCGGATGGTGCAGGGCTACCACCAGTCGGCGGCGACGCTGAACCTCCTGCGCGCGTTCACGAAGGGCGGCTTCGCAGACATCAACCGTGTCCACGAGTGGAACCAGGCGTTCGTCGCGAGCTCGCTCGAGGGCCGGCGCTACGAGCAGCTCGCGACCGAGATCGAGCGGGCGCTCAAGTTCATGGCCGCCTGCGGCATCGACCTCGAGGCGGAGCGCCAGCTCCACGAGGTCGACGTCTGGACGAGCCACGAGGGCCTCCTCCTCGACTACGAGGAGGGGCTGACGCGGCGAGACTCGCTGACCGGCGACTGGTACGACTGCTCGGCGCACATGCTCTGGATCGGCGAGCGGACGCGGCGGCCGGACGGGGCCCACGTCGAGTTCTTCTCCGGCGTCCACAACCCGATCGGCGTCAAGGTGGGGCCGGCGGCGACGGCCGAGGAGCTGCTCGAGCTCTGCGAGCGCCTGAACCCGGAGCACATCCCCGGCCGGCTCACGCTGATCGCCCGCATGGGCGCCGAGCGCGTCCGCAAGCTCCTGCCGCCGCTCCTGCGCGCCGTGCGCGAGGCCGGGCCTCCGATCGTGGGGGCCTGCGATCCCATGCACGCCAACGTCTTCAAGACCGCCGGCGGGGTGAAGACGCGCCACTTCGACGCGATCCTCGCCGAGATCGAGGGCTTCTTCGCCGCCTGCTGGCAGGAGGAGGCCTGGCCCGGCGGCGTCCATCTCGAGTTCACGGGCGAGGACGTGACCGAGTGCCTGGGCGGGGCGGAGGCCGTGCTCGAGGAGCACCTGAGCCACCGCTACGACACGCTCTGCGACCCCCGGCTGAACGCGCGCCAGTCCGTCGACCTCGCGTTCCGGGTCGCGGAGCTCATGCGCGACCGCAACGGCCGCAAGGCCCGCTGACTTGGCGGTCCGCCGTCTCGCCATCGTCGGCACTGGGCTCATCGGCGCCTCGGTCGGGCTTGCCGCCAAGCGGGCCGGCGTCGAGCACGTCTCCGGGTTCGACCCCGACTCCGAGTCGCTCGCCGTCGCGCGCGGGCGCAAGGCGGTCGACGAGGCGGCGCGCTTCCTCGAAGAGGCCGTCGAGGACGCCGACCTCGTCGTGGTCGCCTCGCCTGTCGCCACGCTTCCGGCGCAGGTCGAGGCGGCCCTCGCCGCCTCCGCCGACGGCTGCACCGTGACCGACGTCGGCTCCACAAAGGCTCCCGTCTGCGGCTCCGTCTCCGACCGGCGCCGCTTCATCGGCGGCCACCCGGTCTGCGGCTCGGAGGCGCACGGGCCTGCGCACGGAAGCGCCGAGCTCTTCCAGGGCGCGACGTGGTTCCTCACCCCGGTCGCCGAGACCGAGCCCGAGCGCTACAAGCTCCTGCACGGCTTCGTCGCCTCACTCGGCGCTGTCCCGGTCGCCGTCGATCCCCGCGCGCACGACCGCCTCGTCGCGCTCACGAGCCACCTGCCGCACGCGCTCGCGAACCTGCTCCTGAACCATGCCGGCTCCGCGCGCGTGGACGGGCACGAGCCGCTCGCCGCGGCCGGCGGCTCCCTCCGCGACATGACCCGCGTCGCCGGCGCGAACCCGCGGATCTGGGTCGACATCTTCATGGACAACGCGACCGAGCTTCGCGCCGCGCTCGCCGAGCACCGCCGCCGCGTCGAGGAGGTCGAGCGGGCGCTCGAGGCGCGGGACGCCGGCTACCTCGCGCGCTGGATCGGCGAGGCCGCGGTCAACCGCCGCCGCCTCCTCGACGTCGCGTACGCCGACGCGGGCGTCATGCAGCGGCTCAGGGTCCACGTGACCGACCGGCCGGGCGTCTTCGCCGGGATCACGCAGGCACTCGCGGCCGAGCAGATCAACATCGAGGACTTCGAGGTCCACCACATGTCGCCCGAGCGCGGCGGGACGCTCGACGTCCTCGTCGCCGGTGAGGAGTCCGCGCGCCGGGCGGCCAACCTCCTCGAGGCGCAGGGCTACTCCGTGATCGTCTCCCCGGCTTTCGCCGGAGAGGGAGAAGGCGGATAGCCGCGAAAAATGTCTGTCGCATTTTTCGCGGGGACGCGAGAGGAGTCGCGAGCGCGAACGACCGCCTCTGCCGTCGGGACTGCGATGCATTCCCGACGGTCACGGAGATAGACGGAGCGTGAAGGTCACGCCTGCAACTTCGCTACGAGGCGACCTCGCCGTCCCCGGGGACAAGTCGATCTCGCACCGCGCCCTCCTCCTCGGCGGGATCGCCGACGGGGAGAGCGACCTCACGGGCTTCGGCGCCTCCGAGGACACGCTTGCGACCGCCGACGCCGTCCGCTCGCTCGGGGCAGCGGTCGAGGTGGACGAGGACCGCGTCCGGATCCGGGGCGTGGGCCTGCGCGGGCTCCGCCCGCCCGAGGGGCCGATCGACTGCCGCAACGCAGGGACGCTCATGCGCCTGCTCGCCGGGATCCTCGCCGGGCAAGAGGGACGCTTCGAGCTCGTCGGCGACGCCTCGCTCTCGCGCCGGCCGCTCGAGCGGATCGCCCGGCCCCTGCGCGAGATGGGCGCCGGCGTCGAGACGACCGAGGGGCACGCGCCGCTTCGGATCGAGGGCGCCGGGCTCCGGCCGATCCGCTACGAGCTGCCCGTCGCCAGCGCGCAGGTGAAGTCCTGCGTCCTTCTCGCCGGGCTCTACGCTTCGTCGGGCCCCACGGTCGTCGTCGAGCCGGTCCCCACCCGCGACCACACCGAGCGCATGCTCGAGGCGGCCGGGGTCCGCATGCGGCGAAAGCCCGGGGAGGCGGCGGTCTGGCCTGCCGAGCGTCTGCGGCCGCTCTCGCTCGAGATCCCGGGGGACTTCTCCTCGGCCGCGCCGTTCATCGTCGCGGCGACGTTGCTCCCGGGGTCGGAGGTGCGCCTGCACGGCGTCGGCGTCAACCCGACCCGTACCGGCCTGCTCGCCGTACTCGAGCGCATGGGAGCCCGCGTGTCGTACTTCAACCGGCGCACGGCGGGCGGCGAGCCCGTCGCCGACGTCGAGGTGCAGGCGGCGGAGCTCGTCGCGACCAGGATCGAGCCGGGGGAGGTGCCGCTCCTCGTCGACGAGCTCCCGCTCTTCGCGCTTGCCGCGGCGCACGCGCGGGGGGAGAGCATCGTCCGCGGCGCCCAGGAGCTCCGCGTGAAGGAATCCGACCGGATCGAGGCCGTGAACGACGCTCTCAGGGCCCAGGGCGTGCGGATCCGCGCCACCCCGGACGGCTTCCGCGTGAAGGGGGTGCCGTCGCGGCCTCGCGGCGGCGGGGTCGTCGACAGCCGCGGCGACCACCGCATCGCCATGCTCGGCGCCCTCGCCGGGCTCACCTCGCGCGAGCCGGTCGAGATCCGGGGTGCCGAGAGCGTGGCCGTGAGCTTCCCGGGCTTCTTCGAGATCCTGGAGTCGCTCCGCGCCGCCTGAGCCCCTGCAGCAAGCACCGCCGTGCGGAGAGGCGTCGTGAGACGCGAGAATGAACGCGATGCGCAGATGATCGTCGCCATCGACGGGCCCGCCGGGGCCGGGAAGAGCACCGTCGCGCGCCGTCTCGCGGAGCGGCTCGGCTTTCGCTACCTCGACACGGGGGCGATGTACCGCGCTCTGACCTGGCTCGCGCTCGAGCGCGGAGTCTCGCTCGAGGACGGGCACGCGCTCGGCGCGCTCGCGTGGGAGCACCCGGTCTCGTACGAGGGCGGCTCGGTCCTCGTCGCCGGCGCCGATGTCACCGCCGAGATCCGGGCGGCACGGATCGACCGCGCGGTCTCGTCGGTCGCTCGCCACCCCGAGGTGCGGCAGGTGATGCGGGAACGGCAGCGCGAGCTCGCGGAGCAGGACGACGCTGTCGTCGAGGGGCGTGACATCGGCACGGTCGTCTGCCCGAACGCCGAGGTGAAGGTCTACCTCGTGGCCGATCCCGACGAGCGGGCGCGGCGCCGGCGGGCCGAGCGGCCGGAGATCGGCGCCGAGGCGCTTGCGACCGACCTGCGCCTTCGCGACGAGCGCGACTCCGCCCAGATGCGGGCCGCGCCGGACGCCGAGACGGTCGACACGACGGACTTGACCGTGGATGAGGTCGTCGGGACGATCGAACGCCTCGTGGAGGCGAGGGCGCCGCGGGCATGAGGTATCCGCGAAAAATGCTGCGCATTTTCCGCGGGTGGTGGTTTGTCCCGTCGCTTCGCTCGGGAGTGAGACTGGAGATCGCTCGGAGAGGGGCGGGGCTATGAGCTGTCCGCGAAAAATGCTGCGCATTTTCCGCGGGGGGTCTCCGCGAAAGACGCTGCGCGTCTTTCGCGGCAGCGGTTTGTCCCATCGCTTCGCTCGGGAGGCTGTTCGCAGGGAGGTTGGCCTATGAGCGACCGCCTCCACCAACGGATCGTCTACTGGACGGTCGGGAAGGGGCTGATCGCGAACGGCTTCGTACGCCCGTTCGCCCGGCTCAAGGTCTACGGCTCGGAGCGCGTCCCCCGCCACGGTGGCGCCGTCCTCGCCATGAACCACTTCTCCTACATCGACCCGCCGGTCTACGGGGCGGCCTGCCCGCGCCGGATCGTCTTCATGGCGAAGGTCGAGGCGCACCGCACGCTCGGCCTCGGCCAGCTCATCCGCGCGCACGGGACGCTCTCCGTGCGCCGGGGCGAGTCCGACCGGGAGGCGCTCAGGCAGGCGCGCGAGACGGTGCGGGCGAACCACCTGCTGGGGATGTACGTGGAGGGAACGCGGCAGCGCGACGGAGAGCCCGGCCCGGCGAAGCCCGGCGCGGCGATGATCGCGATGCACGAGGGCGTGCCGATCGTCCCGGCCGCGGTCTACGGATCGGACACGTGGCGCCTGGGCAACTTCCACCCCGTCTCGGTCGCCTGGGGGGAGCCGATCCGCTTCGACGAAACGCCCCGCAACTCGAAGGGCTACCGCGCCGCCACCGCGGAGATCGAGGCCGAGATCCGCCGCCTGTGGGAGTTCCTGCGCGACATAGAGGCGGTAGGCCGCCCGGCCGGCGTCCCCCCTCGGCGGGCGGAGGTCCCGTTCAAGACGTGACGGGGGCGCCGCTCCTCGGGACGGTCGCGGTGGTCGGCTTCCCGAACGTCGGCAAGTCGACCCTCGTGAACCGGCTGACCGCGACGCGCCAGGCGGTCGTCTTCGAGACCCCGGGAGTCACGCGCGACCGCAAGGAGATCGTCTGCGAGTGGGCCGGGAAGCGCTTCCTCCTCGTGGACACGGGCGGGGTCGACGTCGGGGATCCGTCGCCGATCACGCGGCAGGTCGAAGAGCAGGCCCGCCGCGCCATCGAGGTCGCCGACCTCGTCCTCTTCGTCACCGACGGGAAGGCCGGCGTCACCCCGGGCGACGAGGAGATCGCCGCCATCCTCCGGAAATCGCGCAAGCCGGTGCGCGTCCTCGTCAACAAGCTGGACGACCCGCGGCGCGACCCCGATGCGCTCGAGTTCCACGCGCTCGGGCTCGGCGACCCGGTGCCGCTCTCGGCGCTCCACGGCTACGGCACGGGCGACCTCCTCGACGACGTCGTCGCCGCGCTCCCGGGCGGGGGCGTGTCCGAGGTGGGAGAGGAGGCGATCCGCGTCGCCATCCTCGGCCGGACGAACGTCGGCAAGTCGAGCCTCCTGAACGCCCTCGTCGGGCAGGAGCGGGTGATCGTCTCCGACGTCCCCGGGACGACGCGTGACGCCATTGACACCGTCCTCCGGCGAGGCGAGGCGACGTTCGTCCTCGTCGACACCGCGGGCCTGCGCCGCAAGCGCCGCCAGCGGCAGGGGATCGAGTACTACTCCGAGCTTCGTGCGATTCAGGCGGCCGAGCGGGCCGACGTCGCTCTCGTTCTCGTGGACGCGAGCGAGGGCCTCGTCGATCAGGACCTCGCCGTGGCAGAGGTCGCGCGCACGGCCGGCTGCTCGACGCTCGTCGTCCTCTCCAAGTGGGACGCCGCAGTCGTCGGCGTCGAGGACGTCCGGCCGAAGCTCGTCGACCGGCTGCGCCAGCGGCCGCCGGTCGTCGCGGTCTCGGCGCAGACCGGCCGCGGTGTGGGAAAGCTGCTCGACCGGGTCGAGGAGCTCTTCGCGAAGCACACCGGCCGCATCGCCACGCCCGAGTTGAACCGCGCGCTCCAGGAGCTCCGCGCCGAGCGGCCGGGCCCCTCCCGGGACCGGAGGCGGCTGAACCTCCTCTACGGCACGCAGGTCGAGACGCGCCCGCCGCGTTTCCGCATCTTCGTGAACGACCCGGGCCTCCTGACGCGCGACTACGGCTACTGGGTCGAGAACCGCCTCCGCGAGCGCTTCGAGCTCGCGGGCGTCCCCGTCATCATCGACTTTGTGAGGAGGTCGTGAGCATGGAGAGGGAGCACCGCGTCGCGACGCCGGACGGGCGCAGGCTCAGGGTGATCGAGGACGGAGATCCCAGCGGCGCTCCGATCCTAGTCCACCACGGGACGCCGTCGGCCGCGCGCCTCTACCGCCCCCACGTCGAGGACGCCCGAGCGCGCGGAATCCGGCTCATCGCCTACGACCGGCCCGGCTACGGCGGCTCGGCTCCGGCTCGCGGCCGGACCGTCGGCGAGGTCGCTGGGGACGTCGCCGCGATCGCGGACGCGCTCGGCCTCGAGCGCCTGTCGACATGGGGAATCTCGGGCGGCGGGCCGCACGCGCTCGCGTGCGCCGTCCTCCTCCCCGACCGGGTCGTCGCTGCGGGCGTGCTGGCCTCACCCGCCCCGTGGGGCGCGGAAGGTCTCGACTGGTTCGCGGGGATGGGGGAGGACAACATCGTCGAGTTCACGGCCGCGCTCGAGGGTCGCGCGGCCTGCGAGCCGCTTCTCGTCGAGGAAGCGGAGGCGATGCGCGGGGCGGACCTCGAGGGGCTCGTCGAGTCGATGCGCTCGCTCGTGAGCCCCGTCGACGACGTCGTCCTCACGGGCGAGCTGGGCGCTCACTTCTTCGAGGTGCTCCAGGCCGGCGTCGCGGGCGGCGTGGAGGGCTGGGTGGAAGACGACCTGGCATTCGCGCGTCCGTGGGGCTTCGCGCCCGGCGACGCAGGCGTGCCGGTTCTCCTCTGGCACGGCGCGCATGACCGGTTCGTCCCGATCGCCCACGGGCGCTGGCTCGCGGAGCGGATCCCGGGCGTGGACGCGCGGCTCAGTGAGGAGGACGGGCACATCACGCTCTACGAGAGGCGGATCCCCGGCGTGCACGCCTGGCTCCTCGAGCGGTTCTGACGTGAGGGCGCTCGTCGTCGGCGGCGGGTCGTGGGGCTCGGCCTTCTCGATGCTCCTCGCCGAGCGCGGCCACGAGGTGACGCTCGCCTGCCGTGACCCCGAACAGGTGCGCGAGATCGCCGCGACCGGCCGCAACCCTCGCTACCTGCCGGAGGCGGACCTCTCGGACGTCTCCGCCGTCGCGCTCGCGGACGCCGACCCTGCCGCCGCCGAGCTCCTCTGCCTCGCCGTGCCCAGTCGGGCGTTTCGCGAGGTCGCGGGAAGCCTCGCCGGCGACGCACCCGTCCTCTCCTTGACGAAGGGGCTCGACCCGGAGACCGGCGCGCGGCTCTCGACGCTCGTCCGCGGCCGCCCCGTCGCCGTCCTCTCGGGCCCGAACCACGCCGAGGAGATCGCCGCCGGCATGCCCGCCGCCGCGGTCGTCGCGAGCGAGGACGAGGCGCTCGCCTCCGAGCTCCAGCACGCGCTCATGTCGCCGCGCTTCCGCGTCTACGTCAACTCCGACCTCGTCGGGGTCGAGCTGTGCGCTGCGGCGAAGAACGTCATCGGCCTCGCAGCCGGTGGTGTCGACGGGCTCGGCGCCGGCGACAACGCGAAGGCCGCGCTGATCACGCGCGGGCTCGCCGAGATGAGCCGGCTCGGGCTCGCCTCCGGCGCCCGGCCGGAGACGTTCGCCGGTCTCGCGGGCATGGGCGACTTGATCGTCACCTGCTGGAGCCGCTACGGGCGCAACCGCCGCGCCGGCGAGCTGATCGCCCGCGGCGCGACGGCAGAGGAGGCGATGCGCGAGGTCGGCCAGGTCGTCGAGGGGGTCCACACGGCGCCCGTCCTGCGCGACCTCGCCCGGCGGCTCGGGCTCGAGCTGCCGATCACGGAAGCGGTGTGCGCGGTCCTCGCGGGGACCTCGATCCACGAACTGGTCTTGGGTTTAATGGGGCGACGACCGAAAGAGGAGTGAGCGATGCGCATTTCTGGCCCGTTCCGACTCGTCGTGCTCGCCTTCCTGATCGCGGCCTCGCTCGCCTTCGCCGGGTGCGGCAGCTCGAGCGAGCAGGCTGCGACCGCGGGCGCTGACGCGACCGCGTCGGGCGCCGAGGTCGCCCCGGCGAGCGCTCTCCTCTTCGCCTCGGTCACGACCGACCCCGGGTCGGCGCAGTGGCAGACGGCGGGAGCGCTCCTGGCGAAGTTTCCCTCGAGCGACAAGGTCGTCCAGATGCTCCTGGACTCGCTCGAGAAGCAGGGTACGAGCTGGGAAAACGACGTCAAGCCGGCGCTCGGGCCCGAGGTCGACTTCGTCCTGCTGGGCGTCGCGCCGGGTGAGGGGAGCCCGGTCTTCGTCGGCCTCACCCAGCCAAAGGACGGCGCGAAGCTCGCGCAGCTCGTGAAGAGCGGGGACACTCCGGGCGTTCTCGAGACCGTCGACGGCTGGGCCGTCGTCTCCGACAAGCAGGCCTCGATCGACGCGTTCAAGAAGGCTCGCGAGGGCGGGGTGCTCGCCGACTCGCAGGCGTTCAAGGACACGATGGCGAGCCTTCCGAGCGAGACGCTCGCGAGCGTCTTCCTCGACGGCTCGAAGCTCGCCCAACTCGCCCGCTCGACCGGCGCGGGCGCCATGAACCTCCAGCTCGGGGGCATCGCCGGGCAGAGCGGGCCGGGCGGCTTCGCTCTGGTCGCGCAGCCCGACGGCCTCCGGCTCGACGGCACGGTGAGCGGGCAGAGCCCGTTCCAGATTGCAAGCTACAAGCCGGAGCTTCCGTCCGAGGTGCCGGCGAGCGCCGTGGCGTACTTCTCTTTCGCCAACCTGAGTGAGCCGCTCGGCAAGCTGCTCGAGGCCGTCGGCCGGGCCGTGCCGGGCTTCGACCAGCAGCTTGCACAGGTCGAGTCCTTCCTCGGCCTCTCGATCCGGGGCGACCTCCTGCCGCTCTTCTCCAAGGAGGGCGCGGTCGTCGTCGCCCCCGGAACGCCGATCCCCGCAATCTCGCTCGTCCTCCAGGTCGTCGACGGGGAGAAGGCTGTGTCCGCCCTCGATAAGCTCGCCACGCTCGCCGGGGGCCTCGTCGGCGGTGCTCAGCCGAAGGCGACCGACATCCAGGGCGTCCAGGCGAAGGAGATCCCGCTCGGCCAGTTCTCGCTCTTCTACGCCTCCTTCGACGAGAAGCTCGTCCTGACGAGCGCGCGCGACGGCATCGCGGGCCTCCGCCAGCAGGGGCCGAAGCTCGCCGACGACCCGGCCTTCCAGGCCGCCAAGACGAGCGCGGAGATGCCCGACGACGTCGGCGGCTTCCTCTACCTCGATCTGAAGGATGGGATCCAGCTGATCCAGAGCTACGCCCAGCTCGCGGGTGCCACGATTTCGGCTGAAGCCGATCAGAACCTCGCGCCGCTCGAGTCCCTCCTCGTCTACGGCGCGGAGGAGAACGGCCGCTCGAGGTTCACCGCGTTCCTGGGCGTCAAGTAACCTTGGCGCCCGTGGGGGCTCGCACCTTCCTCTTCACGTCCGAATCGGTTACCGAGGGCCACCCCGACAAAGTCGCCGACCAGATCAGCGACGCGGTCCTCGACGCCATCCTCGCACGGGATCCGGCGGGCCGCGTCGCGTGTGAGACCTTGGTGACCACCGGGATGGCCGTCGTGGCGGGGGAGATCACGACCAAGACCTACGTCAACATTCCCGACCTCGTCCGCCGGACCGTCGAGAACATCGGCTACACGGACGCGACCTACGGAATGGACGGCCGCACCTGCGCCGTGCTCACGTCGATCGATCGCCAGTCGCCCGACATCGCGATGGGCGTCGACTCGGACGCCGAGAAGGC
>JBGPNP010000028.1:0-13678 GCA_041487575.1 Gaiellaceae bacterium
AGACTGTCATACGAAGCGGGCCTGCGCCCGCTCGTTTCACGCTTATGAGCCGGTACGCCGTCATCTCACTCGGAGGCAAGCAGTATCGCGTGCGCGAGGGCGAGCGCCTGCGCGTCGAGCGGCTTCCCCACGAGGAGGGAAAAGCGTTCCACCCTGACGTTCTGCTCGTCGGCGGCGACGGCGAGACGTCGCTCGGCGACGAGCTCGAGGGCAGCCGGGTGACGGCGCGGGTTGCCGCTCACGTCCTCGGCGAGAAGATCGTCGTCGGAAAGCACCGCCAGCGCACGGGCTTCCGACGCAAGAACGGCCACCGCAGCCGCCTGTCGGAGATCGTCATCGAGTCGATCGGCAAGAAAGCGGCTCGAGCCGCGAAGAAGACGGAAGAGGAGTAACAGATGGCTCACAAGAAGGGCTTGGGCTCGTCGAAGAACGGCCGCGACTCGGAGTCGAAGCGGCTCGGCGTCAAGATGTTCGGCGGGCAGGAGACCAAGGCAGGGATGATCCTCGTCCGCCAGCGCGGTACGCGGTTTCGCCCCGGCACAGGCGCGGGGATTGGCCGCGACCACACGATCTTCGCTACGCGCGACGGACGCGTCGTCTTCGAGAACGGCGCGCACCGGACCATCTCGGTCGTCTAGCGCTTTCTCGGCAGCCGCCGAGAAAGCGCTAAGAAGAGAGGCATCTGGGTGTCGAGGGCAGAGTTTCTTTTGGTCGAGCTTTTGCGCGAAGCGTAAAAGGTCGTGTTCCACGACCGGGCGCGCATCCACCTGCAGGGCGGCCGGGGCGGCGACGGCGCGATCAGCTTCCGGCGTGAGAAGTACGTCCCAAAGGGCGGCCCGGACGGGGGCGACGGCGGGAAGGGCGGCGACGTCGTCCTCGTCGCCGATCCCGACCTCCGCGACCTCTCCGCGTTCGCCGTCCGCCAGCGCTACGAGGCGGGCCGGGGTCGTCACGGCGAGGGCGCGAACCGTACGGGCGCCGACGGCGAGTCGATCCGCCTCCGCATCCCGGTCGGGACGCAGGTCTTCGACGCCGAGGGGCGCCTCGTCGCCGACCTCGCCCACGCCAGCGCCGAGGCGGTCGTCGCGCGCGGTGGGCTCGGCGGGATCGGGAACCGCCGCTTCACGAGCGCGACCCGGCAGACGCCGCGCGTGGCAGAGGTCGGCCAGCTGGGGGAAGAGGCCGACCTCGAGCTTCACCTCAAGCTCGTCGCCGATGCCGCCCTGCTCGGCTTCCCGAATGCGGGCAAGTCGTCGCTCCTGCGGCGGATCTCGAACGCGAAGCCGAAGGTCGCCGAATACCCGTTCACGACCGTGGCTCCCGCCCTCGGCACGGTCGAGGCGCCCGACGGCCGCCAGCTCACCGTCGCGGACGTGCCTGGCCTCCTCGAGGGCGCGAGCCGTGGTGTCGGGCTCGGGCACGAGTTCCTCGCGCACCTGGAGCGCGCGCGGCTCTTCCTCCACGTCATCGACGCGACCGCCGACGCCGGCGAGCGTTTCCGGACGATCGACCGGGAGCTCGGCGAGTACGGGGCAGGGCTCGCGGGCCGGCCGCAGATCGTCGTCCTGAACAAGATCGACCTGGAGCCCCGGCCGGTCTTCGACTTGGAGGACGAACGGGTTCTCGCCGTTCTCCGCATCTCGGCCGTCACGGGAGCCGGGATCGAGGAGCTCCGGCGCGCCCTCTTCGCGCTCATCCCGGAGTCGGAGCCGGTCCCGGAGCCGGAAGAGGAGCTGGCGGACTACCTCGTGTACAGGCCCCGCCCGACACGCCGGCGCCCCTTCCGGGTCTTCCGCACGGAGCGCGGCTATCGGGTGACGGGGCGTGACCTGGGCCGCGTGCCCGAGGAGGAGCTCCGCGCCGCCCTCCGCTCGGCCGGGGCGAAGCCAGGCGACGAGGTCGTCGTCGGCGGCGAGACCCGGGAGTTCTAGGTGGCCCGCCTGTGAGCGCGACGACCGGCCTCCTCGGCGGCGCGTTCGACCCGCCCCACAACGGACACGTCGTCCTCGCCGACGAAGCGATCCACCGCTTCCGGCTCGAGCGCCTCGTCGTCGTCGTGACGGGCGATCCGCCGCACAAGGAGGTCGGTACCGACGCAGAGATGCGCTTCCACCTCGCCGAGGCAGCGTTCGCCGGCCGGCCTCGAGTGGAGCTCTCCCGCTGGGAGCTCGAGCGGTCCGGACCCTCCTACACCGTGAACACGGCCCGGTGGGCCGAAGAGACCTACGGGGACTGCGTCTTCCTCGTCGGCGCGGACGAGTTCGCCGACTTCCTCTCCTGGAAGGAGCCCGACGGCGTGCTCGCCCACGTCCGGCTCGGGGTTGCGACGCGGCCGGGCTACCCGCGGGAGGCGCTCGACACAGTGCTCGGGCGGCTCTCTCGCCCGGATCGGGTCGAACTGTTCGAGATCCCTGCCGTCCCGGTTTCCTCGACCGAGGTCCGGGCCCGGGTCGCGCGCGGCGACCCGATCGACGCGCTCGTGCCTCTCGACGTCGCGCGGCTCATTGTCGAGCTCGGCCTCTACGGCCGGTAGTTGGGCCGGAGGGCGGGTGCTAGGCTGAGACGACAAAGACCGAAGGAGCGTTCGACCACCTGAAGACACTCGCACAAGCCCGTCGCATCGCTGAGCTCGCGCAGAGCAAGCTCGCCCGCGACGTCGTCATTCTCGACATGCGGCCGGTGTGCTCCTATACCGACTACTTCGTCATCTGCACGGGTCAGAACCCGAGGCAGACCAAGGGGATCTACGACGAGGTCCACGACCGGCTCAAGGCCGACGACGGCCTGATCCCGAAGAACGTCGACGGCGCGCGCGAGGCGACCTGGATCCTCGCGGACTACCTCGACGTCGTCCTGCACGTCTTCACGCCGGAGGCACGCGCCTACTACCGGCTCGAGGAGCTCTGGAGCGACGTTCCCTCGGTCGAGCTCGCGCAGGCGGGCTAGCGGGACGCGCTAAGCTTCCCCCTCGCGGGGCCATAGCTCAGCTGGGAGAGCGTCTGGCTGGCAGCCAGAAGGTCGGGGGTTCGAATCCCCCTGGCTCCATACCCCGGTTTTCCAGGGTAATCCTGCATAGCCAAAGTGCGAGGTACGAACCCCGAGGCGCGGGCGAGCATGGGTCGGCCTCCGGGGCTTGGACCCAGGATGCGATTTACGAACACTCGAGTACGGGTCGCGATGGCTTGTCCGTAACGTTCTCGGGACGCTGCGGGCGTACGGTTCGCGTTGTGCGCCGATGGTCGCTGGCGGGGAGGAGCAGACAGCACGTGGGAAGCTCGTGCCAGGTCACTCTGCTTGATCCAAGTCTCGGAGACGCGCTAGCCACGCTCGCGTGTCGGCTTGACGCACGGCCGATGCGGTTTCCTGTGACGGCGGCGCTTGCCGGGCTTGTTGGCAGCCCGTCAGCGCCGGCCTCAGCCGTCGCAGTCGCGCTGCTGGACGGTGACGAGGCCGATACGGTGCTCGATGGATGCGAGATGCTCCTCGCCGGCATGGGCGGCCGCCGCCCGTAGCTGGATAGCGTGTCCGCGTAGTCGGCGGCGAGCGTCTGGAGGTCGACGATCGCGTCGCGCAGCGCCGCCGGGTCGGGGTGATCGAGGACCAAGGGCTTCTCGGAAGTGTGCGAGTGCCTCCGCGTTCGCGTACAGGCCGCGCGCGTGGTCGCCCGCGAGCCGGAACCACTCGGCCGCGTCCGTCTCACGGCCGGCGAGCCGGAGCTGCTGGCCGATCACGCCAGCGGACACGCTTCCGAGCGCCCTTGCCGCGAGCACTTCGCTGGCGCGCCGGTGGAGGAGACGCCGGCGACCAAGGCTCGTCAGTTCGTAGGCGACCTTGCGCACCGGTCGTGGCCACTTGATCGGCAGCGCGCGGATCTCTACCGTGTGTGGTCGAGATGCCCTCGGCAGCCCTCAACGCGATGGCCCAAATGATGTGCATCCACGGGGGGCAGGTCATGCTCATGCCCAGCCAGCAGCAGGTGCTGATCGGGGGCGCTCCGGCGATCACCCTGCCCGACATCATCGCCGCCAAGATCGTCGGCTGCCCGCAGATGGGGCCCGGCATAGTGCCCTGCGTCCAGATCATCACGTCCATGCCCGCGGTCATGACCTCGCCGTTGGTCACGGTCAAGGGCATGCCGCTCGCCGTCGGCACGCCGGGAGCTCCGGGCGGCGTGACCAGCGGCGTCCCACCCGGGATGATCGTCCTCGTGAGCCCGGGCCAAGTGCTCGCGATGGCCTGAGCCTCCTCTGGCTGCCGGGCTCGTTACGACGGACCTCCTGGAGAGCGCGTCGCTCGCCTCGGAGCTGCGAGCGCTGCTCGACGAGCACGGCTACACCTACGCCGCTCTCCACGAGGCGCTCGGGGAGGACGGCCTGCTCCTGCGCTTCACCGAGGTTCCCGTCCACCTCCGGCGCCTGGACGACTCGCCGCTGTCAACCCTCATCAAGCTCTTCTACCTCGAGGCGGCCGTAGATCCTGCCGAGGCTGCGCGCGCCGGAGTCCCCGACGTGCTCCTCGAGCCGGTCGAGGAGGGAGTGAAGGCGGCGATCCGCGTGGAGGTCTTTAACGACCTCCGCCTGATCGCGGACGGCTACCGCGCCGCCGAGGACGGGAAGCTGACGCGCGACCACGTCACCGGCATCACGGTCTCGTCGCTCCTCCTCGCGACGCTCGCCCTTCGCCGGCCGGTGCGCACGGTGCTCGACGTCGGGGTCGGCTGCGGGATCCAGTCGCTCGTGGCGGCCGGCCATTCAGAGTGGGTAACTGGGACGGACATCAACCTCCGCGCCCTCACCTTCGCCGCCTTCAACGCGCGCCTCAACGACGTCGAGAATGTCGAGTTTCTGAGCGGGAGCTATTTCGAGCCGGTCGAGGGCCGCCGCTTCGACCTCATCGTGACGAACCCGCCGTTCGTCATCTCTCCCTCGCTCGAGCTGACATTCCGCGACAGCGGGCTCCCGGGTGATTCGGTCAGCCGTGACATCGTCCAGAAGGCGCCGAGCTTCCTCGAGGAGGGCGGGATCGCACACGTCATGGCGAGCTGGATCATGCGCGAGGCAGAGCCGTGGTGGCGGCCGGTCGAACGCTGGGTTGAGGGCTCGGGTTGCGACGCGTGGATTCTCCTCCACAAGACCGAGGACGCACTCGACTCCGCCTCGTCGTGGGCGAAGGCGTTCCACGGGCACGAGCCCGGGGGATTCACGGGCGCGATGGACCGGTGGCTCGCCTACTACCGGGAGCTCGGGCTCGGCGGGATCGCGACCGGAGCCGTTACGCTCCGCCGGCGCACAGGCAAGAACTGGTTCCTGACCGACGAGGCGCCGGACGAGATCAACTCGCTGGGCACCGAGGCCGTCCTTCGCATCTTCGCCGTCGAGGACTGCCTCGCAGAGCTCGAGGGCAACGACGCGCTCCTCGACGAGCGCCTGGAGGTCGTCGAGGCCCATCGGCTCGAGCGGACCCTCCGGCTGCGAGACGGCGAGTACCAGGTCGAGAAGACCATGCTCTTCCTCGACGAGGGGGTTCGCTCGAACGTGAAGATCGACCCGCACACGGCCCGCCTCCTCGCCTTCTGCGACGGCACGCGGCCTCTGCGCGAGTTCGTTCACGAGCTCACCGCCGATCTGGGCATGAGCCATGAGGAGACGGCCGCGCAGGTCGTTCCGGTCGCCCGGCGGCTGATCGAGCTCTGCTTCCTTCTGCCGGCTGATCGAGCGTCGTAGTGATCCCGGCCTTCCTCTCGGAGCCCGGGGGGCGTATGCTCTGCTGCGAGGACTAACGTGGCGAGCTTCGACCAGCGACGGGAGCAGGAGCGCGAGTTGTTTGTGCGCGCGCCTGTGCCCGAGGTCGCGCCGCCGGAGCCGTCGCCGGCGGAGCGCCTCGCCTCGAACATTGGCAACCGGGCCTTCTCTGTCCTCGCGCGCGAAGGCGCAGGAATCCTGCCGGACGGGCGAGCTCATCCCGACGTCGAGGCGACGATCGCCCAGTCGCGTGGCTCGGGCGGCCCGCTGGACGCGGGCGTGCGCCACCAGGTCGCGCCGTCGCTCGGCGATCCGCTCTCCGATGTCCGCGTCCACACCGACGACACGGCCGACGCGCTCGCCCGCTCCGTCTCGGCGCGCGCTTTCACGACCGGCAGTGACGTCTTCTTCGCGCAGGGCGAGTACAAGCCGGGCACGCGCGACGGCGACCAGTTGCTCGCGCACGAGCTCTCTCACGTGGTGCAGCAGCGCGGCGCGCCGACGAGCGGGCCTCTCGTCGTCTCCCAGCCCGGCGACGCGCTGGAGACCGAGGCCGACGAGGCCGCCGATGAGCTCGTCGGCTGAGCGATCCGCCGGGCCTGAGCCTCGAAACCTGGCACTCCTGATGGAGGCAGGCGCTCTGGAGTTCGAGCGCCTTGACAGGCGAATCCGCGCCGCCGTCGAGGCGGTCGCAGCGACGGACCCCAACCCGGCCGACCCCTTCCGGGGGCTCTACGTGTCCGACGAGCTCGCCGTCTCGCTCGCGCAGGCGGGAGCGGTGACAGGCAGCGACGCGAGGATCAAGCTCGTCGCGAGCCTGCTCGGGCTGGGAGAGGTCGAGGGGGCCGTCCTCGCGCTCTGCGCCGCACCCGAGCTCAGCCCGCACTACGGGCGTCTCTTCGCCTACCTCCAGGACGACGTGACGAGGAAGCTGGCGAGCCCGCGGCTCGTCGCCCGTCTCCTCGCCGACGAGGGCGTCGCCGCGGCAGACGTCTTCGCGGCTTTCGACGTCTCGTCACCGCTGCGGCGGCTGAGCGCGATCCGCCTCCTCGACCCGGGCGGGCAGACGCCGCTCGCCGAGCGGCTCGTCAAGGTCGCCGATCGGCTCGTGGCGTTCCTCCTCGCCGCGCGTCTCGACGAGCCGACGCGCGACGGCAGGGTCCGCCAGCTGTCAGTGCCCGCGTACGACGTTGGGCGGCCCGCGGCGCTCGCCGAGCTCCGTGCCGTCCTCGCGGCCGACAGCAGGCTTCCAGTCGTTGTCGCGGGCCCGGACGCCTCCGCACTTCTTGCTGCCGCGCTCGAGAGGCCGCTCCTGCTCGCCGACGTCGCCGACGTGCCGAACCTCGACCTCGTCCAGGAGGCGACGCTCGCCGCGGCGCTCGAGGGAGCGAGGCTCTGCTTCGAGGGTCTCGAGAAGGTCGAGCTTGGCGAGCGCCCGCGCATGGTGTACGCCATGGCCGCGCGCGACGAGCGGGTCCTCATCTGTGCGGCCCGCCGCGACGCGACGGTCGTCCTCGGCGACCTGACGGCGATCGTTGTCGAGGTCCCCCTCCCGAGCTTCTCCGAGCGCAAGGCCGCCTGGGCGGCGCTCGGCGGGGTACAGGACGTCCGCGACGTGTCTGCGAAGTTCCGACTCTCGGTCGGCCAGATCGCGTCCGCCGCCGAGGTCGCGCACGTGGCCGCCTCTGTCCGCGGTGCGCCGGCGCCCGAGTCGGCCGACCTCGACCTCGGAGCGCGCAGCGCCTCGACCACGCGCCTCGGCGAGCTCGCGGCGTGGCTCCAGCCTGCCTTCGGGTGGGAGGACCTCGTCCTGCCGGAGCGCCAGCGCGAGGTTCTGAAGTCGATCTCGGCGTACCTCCGCCACCGCGACCTCGTCCTCTCCGAATGGGGCTACGAGCGGACGGTTGCGCGCAACCAGGGTCTCAAGGTGCTCTTTGCGGGTGAGTCGGGAACGGGCAAGACGATGGCCGGCCAGGTGCTTGCCCGCGACCTCGGTCTCGATCTCTTCCGCATCGATCTGGCGACGATCGTCTCGAAGTACATCGGCGAGACCGAGAAGAACCTCGACCGCATCTTCAGCGCCGCTGAGGGGTCGAACGCAATCCTCTTCTTCGACGAGGCCGACGCGCTCTTCGGGAAGCGCTCCGAGGTGCGTGACTCCCACGACCGCTACGCGAACATCGAGGTCGCCTACCTGCTCCAGAAGATGGAGTTGTACGAAGGCGCCGTCATCCTTGCGACAAACTTCCGGCAGAACATCGACGAGGCTTTTCTTCGCCGCCTCGACTTCGTCATCGACTTCCCGTTCCCGGAGGTGGAGGACCGCGAGAAGATCTGGCAGCTCGTGCTTCCCGCCGCCGCCCCGGTCGCGGACGACATCGACCTCCCCTTCCTCGCGGCCCAGTTCAAGCTCGCCGGCGGCAGCATCCGCAACTGCTCGCTCGCAGCCGCGTTCCTGGCGGCCGAGGACGGTGGGCGTATCGAGATGCGGCACCTGATCCGCGCGGTCGCGCTCGAGTACGGCAAGCTCGGCCGGCTCACGCTCGAGTCTGACTTCGAGCGCTTCCACGAGCTGATCCGTCCGGGCGGTGGGCTCGCGCGCGCCCCTGGAGCGTGAGCGTGCACGCACGCGCGCGGGAGACGGGCAGAGGACCCGGGCAGTCAGGCGCCGGCGTCGACGTCCACCTCGGCCGCACCGCACGTTGCCGCCCTGCTTCGCCTTCAACAGACGGCGGGAAATGCCGCAGTCACCGCTCTCGTCCAGCGACAAGACACGGGCGGCGGCCCGTCGCTCGGGGGCTCGAGCCGACCGGGGTTCTCGCTCCTGGGCGGCGAGAGACTCCACCTCGACCCGGAGCTCGAGGCAGAGATGCGGCGAATCGAGCTCAAGCGCCGCTTCCGTGAAATGCTGGAGCCGGATAGCGTCCGGAGCGCCATCCGGGCAGTCCCTCTCGACATCGCGGCGCCGCCCACGCGCCCCGCGTACGTGCCAGCGGCCGGCGAAACCCCGGCGCCGGAGCCCGAACCACTCGTCCCTCGTGGCGAGGGTCCCGACACGCCCCGTGAGGCGTCGCCGAGCGATGTTCTCGGCGCGTCATGGCGGTGCCGACGGTCGATCGCGCGCTCACGAACCTCCGGACGCAGGCCACCGACCGCCTCTCCAGCGACTGGCGCGGGCTCTCGGGCGGGGGGAAAGCCGCCCTCGTCACGTCGCTCGTCACGATCGGCGGCGGCGCGCTTGCCGGGGCGCTTGCGAATCCGGAGTCGCGAGACTTCCTGCTTCGGCAGCTGGACGGCCGTGACCTCCCCGTTCCCGGCGTCGAAGGCCTCAGCGTCGCCTTCGGCACCCAGCGCGACAACCTCGGAGTCATGTTCACCTTCGACGTCGGCAGGCACCTGCCGGCGTCGCTCGGATTCAGGTAGTCCGCGTCTGGGTGCGCGGTGTCCGCACGGCGGCGCGTCCGGCCCCGCCCCCGATGTGCGGCGATAGCCCGAAGGGGCACAACCTGCTTCCCTCTTGTCTGCCCCCTCGGCGCACTGAATAGCGACTCCCGAGTGTGCAAAGTGACGGGAGACCGGCAGTCAGGAGAAGCTTGATGGCGCTCTCGATCCGTGTACCGCTGAACACGATGCTCGCCGACCTCGACGAGTCGCTGCGCGGACTCCTGAAGCGCGAGCTCGAACGGCACGGCTTCGACGGCGTCGAGATCGCGTTCGACGCGCCCGACAAGGAGTGGTCGGCGACACTCTCGACGCCCACAGTGAACCTGTTCCTCTACGACCTGCGCGAGCCGCAAGACATCCGGTCGGTCGAGTGGGAGCCCCGGCGCGACGAGACCGGCGCGCGGGAGATCCGCCCACCGCTGCGAATCGACGCCTCCTACGCGGTCACGGCCTGGACGCGGGCCGTCGAGGACGAGCACCGGCTCCTCTCCCAGGTCCTCGCGATCATGTATGCGTTCCCGGCGCTCCCCGACGATGTCGTCGCCGGGGCGCTCGCGAACGGTTCCCAGCGCTACCCGCTGAAGACGCGGGTGGCCCAGGAGCGTACCGATGGCAAGTCCGACTTCTGGACGGCGGTGGGCGGCCAGTACAAGGCGTCGATCGACTACGTCGTCACGGTCTCCTGTGAGCCCGGCACCGTGCTGGAGCGGGGGCCGGAGGTGCGAACACAGACCGTTCGCATCCAGCAGGACGGCGTCCGGGCGACGGTTGCGGAATGGCACCGAATCGCGAGCGTCGTCGTCGACTCGGACGGGAAACCGGTCGAGGACGCCTGGGTGCGCTTGGCCGAGACGGGCGCCCTCGCGGTCACGGGGCCAGACGGGCGCTTCCGCTTCGACCGCGTGCCGGGCGGGAGCTACACGTTCATTGCCCGCACCCGGGACGGGAGCGAAGGCGAGCTCGAGATCGCAGTGCCGGGCCGCATTCCCGACGTCGTCATCGGCGGCCACGTGAAGTCCGCCTCGAAGAGCAAGCGCTGACCGTCGGGGAAGCCTGGATTGCCCCAATCGCTGCCCGCCGTTCCCTGGCGGCCGAAGAGGTCGAAGCGGAGAGTTGCGGAGTGCTCTTCCAGGGCGCCAGGCGGCCGCGCGTCCTGCTCGGGAATCTCGAGCCGATGATGAGATTGGGCATGAGCAGGGTGTTGTCCGACGGGGGGATTGAAGTTGTCTCTGACGAGTCGCAAGTCCGGGGGATCGTCGAGGAAGCAGAGCGGCTTCTTCCTGATGCCGTTGTGCTGGGCCGGGACGCCGGCTCGGGGCGTGAGCTCGGGAATCAGGTTCGAGCCGTCGCGCCGAACGCGAAGGTGATCCTCTGGGCTCGAGACGAGACGGAGATGGAAGTGTTCGATCCAGGGAGCTCGATGCCGAGGCGCATCCGGACCCGCGTTCCGGAGGCCCTGCTGAGCGAGCTCGCGGGGAGCGAGTGAATCCAGTGAGTCGAGGAAGGGAGTGACATGCCGACCTATTTGACGCCCGGGGTGTACGTGGAGGAGATCCCGGCCCAATCAAAGCCGATCGAGGGCGTCGGGACGTCCATCTGCGCGTTCGTCGGGCTCGCCCCGGGCGGCCCCGTGAACAAGCCGATGCGGCTCTCGAACTGGACGCAGTTCGCGAAGCTGTACAGCGACCCGGCGAATCCGGACAACGGCCCGTTCATGCCGGGCGCGTACCTCGCCCACAGCGTCTACGGCTTCTTCCAGAACGGCGGCGGCGTCTGCTGGATCGTCCGCGTCGGGAGCGACGACGGGGCTCCGGCCCGCCAGGCCGCTCTGCCGGCCGCCGGCGACAAGAGCCTCGAGGCCTTCCGCGCGGTCGCCCGCGACGGCGTCGAGGGTGACGTCACGCTCGACCTCACCGAGGAGCCTGCTCCGGAGGGCAAGGAAGGCGACGAGGCGCTTCCGACCTACAAGCTCACCGTCAGCTCCGGCTCGGAAAGGGAGGAGTACGACGGCCTCTCGCTCAAGAAGGGCAAGAACTACATCGTCACGAAGGTCAACGCCGCCTCGAAGCTGATCCAGCTCGAGGAGACGGGCGCCTCCCTCCCGGAGGCGATGCGGGCTCCGGCGGCCGGGAAGTACCAGCTCACGCTGCCGGCGGCGCAGGCGGGCGAGGTCACGCCGAAGGAGTTCGAGGGCGATGTCGCCAAGCGCCAGGGCATGGGCGGCCTCGCCGCCGTCGACGAGATCACGATGGTCTGCATGCCGGACATCCAGACGCTCGCCGCCAACGGCGACGGAGACGTCGCGATCCGGGACCTCCAGGGGAAGATGCTCGCGCACTGCGAGATGATGGGCGACCGGATGGCGATTCTCGATGCGCCGTCGAACCTCATCCCCCAGGAGATCCTCGAGTGGCGGATGAACACGGCGGGGTACGACTCGAAGTTCGCGACCCTCTACTGGCCGTGGCTCGAGGTCATGAATCCGCTGACGAACCGGCCGATGCTCGTGCCGCCGTCGGGCCACGTCGCCGGCGTGTGGTGCCGCACCGACTCGACCCGCGGCGTCCACAAGGCGCCGGCCAACGAGGTCGTCCTCGGCGTCAACGGCCTCGCCTTCCAGATCACGCACCTGGAGCAGGGCGAGCTGAACCGGACGGGCATCAACTGCATCCGCTCCTTCCCGGGCCGCGGCATCCGCATCTGGGGCGCCCGGACGCTCTCGAGCGACCCGGAGTGGCGCTACGTGAACGTCAGGCGCCTCTTCAACTACATCTCGGAGTCGATCATCGAGGGGACGCAGTGGTCGGTCTTCGAGCCGAACGACCAGCGGCTCTGGATGCAGCTGCGCATCTCGATCTCGAACTTCCTCACGCGCACGTGGCGCGAGGGAGCGCTGTTCGGAGCGACTCCGGAGCAGGCGTTCTTCGTCAAGTGCGACTCCGAAACGAACCCGCCCGACGTGATCGAGGCGGGGCAGGTCGTCTGCGAGGTCGGCATCTCGCCGGTCAAGCCGGCCGAGTTCGTCATCTTCCGCATCAGCCAGTTCACCGCGGGCGCCGCCGAGGTCTCGTAGGCGCTCGAAGCGACTGAAAGGAGCATGAAATGCCGATTAAGGAACCGCGTCCAGCCTCGTTCTTCCGCCTGAAGCTCTCGGGCAAAGAGGCGATCGGGATGTTCCGTGAGTGCTCCGGGCTCGACTCGGAGACGACGGTCATCGAGCAGATGTCGACCGACCCGAACGGCCACCCGTTCGTCCGCAAAGTGCCGGGCGCGACCAAGTGGTCCAACATCACGCTCAAGCGCGGGGTGGACGAGAACCAGGAGCTGTGGAAGTGGCGTGACACCGTCGTCAAGCAGGGCTGCGATCCCGCCCGAATCGACGGCACGATCGAGCTCGTCGACATCACCGGGGCGGCGATCGCCGTCTACCAGTTCAAGTTCGGCTGGCCGATCAAGTACAGCGGAGCGACGCTGAACGCGTCGTCGAACGACGTCGCCGTCGAGGAGGTCCAGATCGCGCACGAGGGGATGGAGCGGATGTCCTAACCGGGAGAAGAGGGGCGCGCGTGATGAGGACCGAGTACGCGTTCACGCTGCCGCGCGGCTACGTCGCGGCGGACGGAACCGTCAATCGCGAGGGCGTGATGCGTCTGGCGACCGCCAGGGACGAGATCGAGCCCCTGCGCGATGCGGGTGTACGCCAGAACGAGGCGTACCTCTCGGTGCTCCTCCTCTCGCGCGTCGTCACTCGCATCGGCGACATCGCGGAGATCACGCCGCAGTTGATCGAGAACCTCTTCGCCGCCGACTTCGACCACCTGCAGCGGCTCTACGAGCGGCTGAACACGGACGGCGAGGCAGTCGGCTCGATCACCTGCCCCGCGTGCTCGCACGCGTTCGAAGTCGACCTGAGCGAGATCGAGGACGGGCGCCTGGGGGAATGACGCGGCCGTCTCCGGAGGACCTCCTCTCGGAGGCGGCCCAGCTCGCGTACCACTTCCACTGGCCTCTCGACTCGATCCTCGACCTCGAGCACCGTGACCGCCGGCGCTTCCTCGAGGAGGCCGAGGAGCTGAGCCACTCGTGACGCACGGAGCGTGATGGACGAACCAGAAGCCCACCGAAGGCTCCATCCGGCGACGCCCGCCCTCGGGCGGCGCCTGCTCGCGCGCCGGTCGGCGGGCATCCGCCGGGCGGGCGGCCGGCAGCTTGCGCGCCGGATCGCCGAGCGGCGTCGGCCGAAGCTCCTGCCGGCGGCGACGCGGCTCGCGCAGGCACGCTCGCTCGCGCGGCGCCGCTCGCGCGCGCCCGAGGAGGCCCTGCCGGTCGAGGTGCCCGGCATGAGCGACTGGGCGGCACGCTGGATCTTCGGCGAGTCGGCTGTCGAGGGCGTCCCGTTCGAGACTGCCCTGCTCACTCGCGAGATGTCCGACGAGCCCGAGCTGCCGTCGTTCCTGATCGAGAAGCGGGAGCAGGAGCAGGTGGCCGCCGAG
>JBGPNP010000029.1:0-13274 GCA_041487575.1 Gaiellaceae bacterium
AAGAACCTGTTTCAGAATGGAGCACTGTGCCGCTGGGCGGCGCGATGCGGCGTCCTCGGTCGCGTCCATATCCGCGAAGTGGGCTATGCACTTGACGCCCCTTGGGGGCGGGGGGATGCTGCGCCGGTGGTGGGCGGTCCGGTTGGGGGGGTTGATTATCCGCGGACGCTTGCGGAATTCAACGCCTGGTTTGCCGACGAGCAGGCCTGTCTTGCCTACCTCGCGCGGCTGCGCTGGCCTAACGGGTTCGTCTGTCCGTTCTGCGCCTCGGGCAGGAGTTGGCAGCTCGCCCGCCGGCGGAAGCTGCGCTGTGCGGGTTGCCGCCGCGAGATCTCGATCACGGCGGGGACGATCTTCGCCGACAGTCATCTGCCGCTGATGAGCTGGTTCGCCGCCGCCTGGTATGTGACCAGCCAGAAGCCGGGAGCGAGCGCGCTCGGCTTGCAACGGGTGCTCGGACTGGGCAGTTACCGCTCGGCCTGGGCGATGCTGCACAAGCTGCGGCGGGCGATGGTCAGGCCCGGGCGTGACCAGCTCGCGGGTGAGCTTGAGGTCGACGAGACCACCGTTGGCGCAGGCGAGGCGGGAAAGGTCGGCCGCGGCGCCTTCGCCGGCAAGGCGATCGTGGCGATCGCGGTCGAGGCGCTCCCGCGCGGCGCCTGCGGTCGCGTCCGCCTCGCCCGGATCCCCAACTGCTCGGAACCGGTCCTGACCGGGTTCGTGCTCGACGTCGCCATGCCCGGATCGGTCATCTACACCAACCGCTGGCAGGGTTACAGCGGCCTCGCCGGCGCCGGCTTCCAGCACCAGGCGACCAGCATCGCCGCCAGCGGCGATCCCGCCCACGTCGCGATGCCGCGCGTCCACCGTGTCTCGGCACTGCTCAAACGCTGGCTGCTCGGCACCCACCAAGGAGCCGCCCGGCGCGAGCATCTCGACTACTACCTGGACGAGTTCACCTTCCGCTTCAACCGCCGCCGCTCCCGCCACCGCGGCCTCGTCTTCTACCGGCTGCTCGAACAAGCGATCCAGATCGACCACGTCCCCGTCAGCGCCCTCATCGGCGGAAAGCAGGGTTAGGGGCGTGATGTGCATAGCCCACTTCCCGAATATGGGCGCTCCCTGCGTCCTAGTCTGGCTCGCTCCTCGCGACCCAGAATCCCGGCAACGTTACCGGCCGACCCACCAGAAAGGAGCGTGGAAGCGATGACCCAGATGCTCGCAGAGCCGCGGCTCGCCCCGGCGGCGCCGAAGGCGATCGAGAAGGTCGCGATCGTCGTCTCCAAGGGCTCGCTCGAAGGGATCTACCCCGGCCTGATCATGGCGAACGGCGCCCGCATGGAAGGGATCGAGGCGGACGTCTTCTTCACCTTCTTCGGCCTGGACGCGATCCGCAAGGACCGCTGCGCCAAGATCAAGGTCGCCACCGTCGGCAACCCCGGCATGCACATGGCGACGCTGCTCGGCGCGCTGCCCGGCATGTCCGCGTTCGCGACGCGGATGATGCAGCGGCAGATGGAGAAGCTCGACATCCCGCCCATCCCCGAGTTCGTCGAGTTGATCGCCGACTCGGGCGCCGGCCTCTACGCCTGCAGGGCGACGGTCGACATGTTCGGCCTGACGATGGACGACTTCGTGCCGCAGGTGCGCGACATCATCTCGGTCGGCGAGTTCTACGCGCTCGCGGCCGGCGGGGAGATCATCTTCACCTAGAGCACGTAGAACGCGACCGCCGCGTACTGGCAGCCGGCCGCGAGGACCACGAGCGCGTGAAACACCTCGTGGTAGCCGAAGACCGCCGGGATCGGGTCGGGCCGGCGGATCGCGTAGACGATCCCGCCGGCGGTGTAGAGGACGCCTCCCGCGAGGAGGAGCGCGAGGCCGGCCGGGCCGATCCTGTCGAGGATCACCGGAAGCGCCGCGATGCCGGCCCAGCCGAGCCCGATGCCGATCGCCGTCGCCACCCACTTCGGCGCATTCAGCCAGACGCAGCGGACCGCGATCGCGGCGGCAACGCCGCTCCAGACGATCGTGAGGACGACCCATGACCACGCTCCCGAGAGCACGAGCAGCCCGAACGGCGTGTACGTCCCCGCGATGACGAGGTAGATCATCGAGTGGTCGAGGCGCCGCATCCACGGCCGCCACCGCGGCGACCAGTTCACGCGGTTGTAGAGCGCGCTCGCGCCGAACATCGTCGTCACCGTGCCCGCGAAGATCGCTCCTGCGACCTGCTGACGCGGAGTCGAGGCGTCCACCAGTCCGAGCAGAATGCCGAGCGCGACGGCAAGGAAGAACGCGTACTGGTGCGAGACACCGCGGAGACGCGGCTTTACGGCCCCCGAGGCCGCAGACGGAGAGGTCGAGGCGGCGATGAGGGAAGGGTAGCGCCGAACCGCCGCAACCGGCGACCCCCGCCGCTCCTGCTACGGTATGGGAACGGACAGCGCTCGCTGTCCCGTGAGATTAGGCTTCTCGTTCCTCCTTCGGGTGTTTCGAGTCGGCGATCTCGAACCCGAACCAAGGAGTAGAACAACATGCCCCAGCAGTCTTTCCGCGCGCTCGGCGTGAGCGCGCCCACCGTGGAGGCGCTCGCCGCCCGCGGCATCCACGCGCCCTTCCGGATCCAGTCGCTCGTCCTGCCGGACGCGCTCGCGGGCCTCGACGTGCTCGCCAGGTCGCCGACGGGGTCCGGGAAGACCCTTGCGTTCGCGCTGCCGATCGTCGAGCGCACGAGCCCCGCGGACGCGGCACCGACGGCGCTCGTGCTCGTCCCGACGCGCGAGCTTGCCGCGCAGGTGGCCGGGGAGCTCCGCTGGATCGCCGGCGCCAAGGGCCTCTCCGTCGCGGCGGTCTACGGCGGCGCGCCGATCGCGGCGCAGGCGAAGCGCGCCCGGACCGCGCACGTGGTCATCGCCACGCCGGGCCGCATGAACGACCTCCTCGAGCGCAGGCTGATCGCGCTCGATCGCGTCCGCACGCTCGTCCTCGACGAGGCCGACCGGATGCTCGACATGGGCTTCCGCCCGCAGGTCGACCGGATCGTGGCGCGAATCCCGCGCGACCGTCAGACGATGTTCTTCTCGGCGACGCTCTACGGAGAGGTGGACGAGCTCGCGCGCCTCTACACCGACAGCCCCTCCCGGTTCGAGGCGGACCTCCCGCTCGAGCTCGCGCAGGGGGAGGTCGAGCACCGGTTCGTGGCCGTGACGGCCGACGACAAGGTCGAGCGCCTGATCGAGGAGCTCGAGCGGGAGCGCGGCCTCGCGCTCGTCTTCGTCCGCACCAGAAGAGGTGCCGAGCGGCTCGTGCGAAAGCTCGAAAGCCGCGGCGTCCGCGTCGCGGCGCTGCACGGGGACATGACGCAGCCCTCCCGCGAGCGCGCGCTCGCCCGCTTCCGGTCGGGCGCGGTGACGACGCTCGTCGGGACGGACGTCGCGTCCCGCGGCCTCGACCTCGTCGAGATCACGCACGTGATCAACTTCGACCCGCCCGAGGACGACAAGGGGTACGTGCACCGGGTCGGCCGCACCGGGCGCGCCGGTCGAGGCGGCAACGGGGTCACGTTCGTCCTGCCCGAGCAGCAGGCCGACGTCAGTCGGGTAGCCGCGCGCCTCGGGCATCGGGAGCAGTTCGAGCAGGAAGGCCTGCGCGTCGCACCCGCGAGGCGCGTCTACACGAGCCGGCGCGGGCGCAACTCCCGCTGGTAAGCCGGCGCCGTTAGCTAGCCGGCGCAACGGGCAAGGAGGCGCTGCCACTCGTCGTCGGCGCGCTCCTGGATCGCGTCGACGAGGGGTGCGCGCTCCGGCTCGAGCAGGTGGCGAAAGCGCTTCTGCGTGCGGAGCCAGGCCTCGACCGGAACGACCCGGCTCGGCCGGTAGGTCAGCCGGTACGCGCCCTCGACGACCTCGTAGAGCGGCCACAGGCAGCTGTCCACGGCGAGGCGGTTGATCCTCGCCGTCAGCCTCGACTCGAAGCCCCAGCCGAGCGGGCAGGCCGTGAGGACGTTGAGGAAAGCCGGCCCGTCGGCGGAGACGGCCCGGACGACCTTGTCGCTCAGATCCTGCCAGTGGGCGTCGGCGGCCTGGGCGACGTAGGGGAGGCGGTGCGCCACCGCGATCGCAGTGATGTCCTTGCGCTCCTGCAGCTTGCCGAGGCTCTCGAGCCCGGGCGGTGTGGTCGTCGTGCCGGCCCCCAGGGGCGTCGCGCTCGAGCGCTGGACGCCGGTGTTCATGTAGGCCTGGTTGTCGTAGCAGACGTAAAGGATCCGGTGGCCACGCTCCCAAGCACCCGAGAGGGCCTGGAGGCCGATGTCGTAGGTGCCCCCGTCGCCGGCGAGCACGACGAAGGTGATCGGCTCCTCGACGGGGAGCGCGCCCCGCTTTCCCAGAGCGCGATAGGCAGCCTCGACGCCGCTCGCGGCGGCGGCGGCGTTCTCGAACGCGACGTGGAGCCAGGGCACGTTCCAGGCGGTCGCGGGATAGCGCGTCGTCGCCACCTCGAGGCAGCCCGTGGCAGAGACGACGACGACGGGTGTCTCGATGCTGTTCAAGATCGTCCTGACCACGATCGGGATTCCGCAGCCCCGGCACAGCGAGTGGCCGCCGAGGAACCCCGGGGACTGGGACTCGCGGCGGGCAAGCGTCTTGAGCGGCGGCATCCGCGGTCACTCCCTCAGCCCGACGTAGCGGCTCTCCCCGGGCGGCACGCCGGCGGCGAGCTCGCCGAAGATCCGGCGGATCGCCTCCGGCCGGAGGTCCCGCCCGCCGAGCCCGTAGACGTAGCTCGCGAGCGCCGCCGGAGACCCGTGGAGCGCGGCGGCCGTGTCGGCGTAGAGCGGCGGGCTCGAGCCGGGAGACACGGCGCGATCGAGCACGGCGACGGCGCCGACGCCGGAGAGCGCCCGGCGGAGACTCTCCCGCGGGAAGGGCCGGAACGCCCTCAACTCGAGCAGCCCGACGCGCTCGCCCTCGCTCCGCAGCTCGTCGACGACGTCCTTCGCGGTGCCCGCGCTCGAGCCGAGGAGGACGAGGGCGCGGTCGGCGTCCGCGAGCGCATAGGACTCGACGAGACCGTACTCCCGACCGGAGAGGACGGCGAGCTCCCGGGCGACGTCCGCGACGGCGTCGAGTGCCGCCCGCATCGCCTCGACCTGCTGGTATTTGAGCTCGAAGTAGTAGTCGGGCATGGCGAACGGCCCGCGCGTCGTGACATGACGGAGGTCGAGCAGCGGGTAAGGCACCTCGTAGTCGCCGACGAACCGACGCACGACGTCGTCGTCGAGTAGGACGACCGGCTCGGCGGCGTGCGTGACGACGAAGCCGTCCTGGCAGACCATGACCGGCAGCAGGACGTCGCCGCGCTCGGCGATCCGCGGCGCCATGACCATGAAGTCGTAGGCCTCCTGAGCGTTCTCGACGAAGAGCTGAACAGCACCCGAGTCGCGGGCGAGCATGCTGTCCGAGTGGTCGCAGTGGATGTTGATCGGCCCGGAGAGGGCCCGGTTTCCGACGGCCATCACGACCGGCGCCCGCAGTGCGGCGGCGATGTAGACGACCTCGAGCATGTAGGCGAGCCCCTGCGACGAGGTCGCGGTCATCGTGCGCGCGCCGGCGAGCGCCGCGCCCACGGCCGCGCTCATCGCCGAGTGCTCGGACTCGACGTCGAGCATCTCCGTCTCGACTCTGCCGTCGGCGACGAAGGCCGCGAACGTCTCGACGATCGGCGTCTGGGGCGTGATCGGGTAGACGGGGACGACGTCCGGGCCGATCTGCCGCATCGCGTGCGCGACCGCCTCGGCGCCGGTCAGGAGCTCGGCGTTGCGGGCCTCAGCGCGCGTCGCCACCGGTCGCTCCTCTCAGCGGCACCGACTCGCCGACCATCGCGATCGCGCCGACGGGGCACATCTCCGCGCAGATCTCGCACCCCTTGCAGAAGTCGTAGTCGAAGCCCAGGAACGTCGTGCCGTCGATGACGACGGCGCAGTCGGGGCAATAGGCCCAGCAGAGGAGGCAGTTCACGCAGCGCGCGAGATCCACCTGCGGCTTCAGGCCCATGCGCCACCCGCTCGTGTGCGGCTGGACGGCCTCGCTGCGGAGGACGGCGGCTCCCACCGCGAGCTCGCCGGCGCGCCTCAGGCGAGGCATGCCACCCTCCTCCCTGCGTCCTCTCCGGCGAGGTACCGGTAGCCCGCCGCCAGCGATGCGAGCGCGGGCTCGAGCGCCGCCGATCCGAGCTTCTCGCCGAGCAGGTCGCTCGCCGCCTGCTCGAGCGCCGGGAGCGGCGGCTCTCCCAGCGCGGCGGCGAGCGCGCCGAGCAGCACGACGTTCGCGTGGCGCCCGCCCACCTCGGCGGCGAGGCTGTTGCCGGGGACGCAGAGCACCGTGCCGCCGACGCCGAGCTGCGCCCGGATGTCCTCGGGCCGCCGATCGGTGTTCACGAGCAGGAGCCCGCCGGGCCGGAGTCCCGCGGCGACGTCGACCTCGCGCAGGAGCGACGGGTCGAGGACGACGACGGCGTCCGGCGTCGTGACGGCGTCGCGCCGGCGAATCGGTCGCTCGTCGATGCGGTCGTACGCCTGCACCGGCGCCCCGCTCCGCTCCGGACCGAACTCCGGGAAAGCCTGGACGCTCCGCCCCGACTCGAGCGCCGCCATGGCAAAGAGGTGAGCGCCCGTCTTCGCTCCCTGGCCGCCGCGCCCGTGCCACCGAATCTCGATCACGGCGCCCCTCCCCGGAGGTAGGCGTCGATGCCCCGCGCGGCCAGCTTGGCGGCCCGGACCGCCTCGACGACTGTGTCGCCGCCGTTGATGGCGTCGCCGCCGCAGAAGAACCTCGGATTCGTCGTCTGGCCTGTCGCGACGTCGACTTTGACAAGCCCACCCTCGACCTCGAGCCTGTCGATCCAGCCCAGGAGCTCGCTCCTCGGCCGCTGGCCGATCGCCTTCACGGCCGTGTCGACCGGGACGGTGAACTCCGTCCCCGCCACGGGCTCCGGGCGCGGGCGGCCCGTCGCATCCGGCTCCCCCAGGCGAACGTAACGGCACTCGAGACCCTCGAGCCGCTGGGCCCCGAGGAAGCGCACGGGAACCGTGAGCCACAGGAAGCGGACGCCATCCTCCCGGGCCTCCCCGACCTCGTGGCGGTAGGCCGGCATCTCCGCCTCCGTCCGCCGGTAGACGACGGTGACCTCTTGGGCCCCGAGGCGCACCGCTTCGCGCGCGACGTCGATGGCCGTGTTGCCGCCTCCGATCACCACGACGCGGCGTCCGACGCTCGGCGGCCTGCCTGTCTTCAGAGCCTCGACGAACTCGAGCGAGTCCCAGATGCCGCGAAGGCCGTCGCCGGGATAGCGCACGTCGACGTCGCCGCCCAGGCCGACCCCGATGAAGACGGCGTCTGCCCCGGATGCGATCTCGCGGAGGGCCTCCGGCCCGTCGATGTGGACGCCGAGACGAAGCTCGACGCCGAGGTCGGCGATCATCGCCGCCTCGTCCGGCAACGGCTCGACGTGCACGCGGTACGGCGCGATCGCGTAACGGACGAGGCCGCCCGGTTCGTCGTGAGCGTCGTAGACGGTGACGACGTGCCCGAGCGCCGCGAGCTCGCCGGCGCAGACGAGGCCGGCCGGCCCGGCGCCGAGGACGGCGACCCGCTTGCCTGTCGCCGCCTGCCGGCGGCGGAAGCGGAGACCCTCGCCGAGGGCCCGGTCGGTCGCGTACCGCTGGAGCCGGCCGATCTCGACGGCGGGAAGGCCCTCGTGCAGGAGCACGCACTCCCCCTCGCAGAGCACCTCGACCGGGCAAACGCGCGCGCAGGTCGCGCCGAGGAGGTTCTCCGCGAAGATCGTCTCCGCCGCGGAGAGCGGCTCGCCGCGGGCGATCGCGCCGACGAACGCCGGAACGTCGATCCCGGCGGGGCAGGCGACCGTGCACGGCGCCTCGGCGTACGGGCCGCCGCACTCGAGGCAGCGCTCGGCCTCCACGACCGCCTCCTCGGCCGACAGGGCAGGCTCGAGCTCTTCGAAGAGCGGCACCGGCGAACGGACGGGCGTCGCGAGTCCCGTCCCGGAGCCGGCTGACTCGATCTGTCGCACCGCTGCCGCCTCCCTCGGCTTTCACCGGCCTGTGGGCCTTCTTCGCTCGCACTGTATGTCGGCGGCAACCGTTCCTCCGTATCAAAATTGATCAGCCTCGACCCTCTGACCAATATCGACCTTCTCGCGCCGCTCGCTCGCGGAGACGATTCGAACGTCGCCGAGCAAAGGAGGCGCGATGGAAACGTCGGTCCTGGTCGAGATGCCGCGGCTGGTCGACGCCGGCGAGCTTCTCGTCGCGCTGACAGAGCGCGGGCTCGCCGCCGACCTCGCCCACGTCGAGGGCGGGTGGGAGATCGAGGTGCAGCCCGGGGCGGCGGAGGCCGAGCGAGCCCCGAGCGAGGTCTCGGGCCTCATCGACGCGTGGCTCGCCGAGCGCGGGCTGCCGTTCGTCCCGATGCGCGTCGGCGAGCGCGCGTTCGCGGTCAGGCCGCCGCTCGACTGAGCTGAACGCACGGAGTTGCGCCGGGGGCACGGACCCCCCAAGGGGTTCTCGAGGGCCGCTCTCAGTATGCGAGTGCCCGGCGGGCCCTGGAAGTGCGTCAAGGACGCGCAGGTTCGCATGCGAGCGGACGTCCTTTCCAGCGCGTAGCGCCGCGCGGTAGAACTACGCCGGTGAGCGAGACGCCGCAGGCCACCCTGGACGCCGAGCAGCGCGCGACGCTCAGAGCGCTCGCCGACGTCATCATCCCGGCCGCAGACGACATGCCCGCTGCGAGCGAGGCGGACCCCGCCGGGAAGTGGCTCGACCGCGCACTCGCTGCGCGGCCCGACCTCGCTTCGAAGCTCGCCGCCGCCGTCTCCGGTTCTGACGCTCACGAGCCGGCCACCGTAGTCGACCGCCTCCGCCGCTTCGATCCCGACGGCTTCGCCGCGCTCGCGACCGTCGTCTCGGGCGCCTACTACATGAACCTCAAGGTCAGAAAGCGAATCGGCTATCCGGGCCAGGCGAAGAACCCGCCCTACCCGGACGAGGCCGACTACTACCTCGACGACGGCGCCCTCCTCGAGCCTGTGCTCGAGCGGGGTCCGTTCTCCCCCGAGCCGCCCGCCACAGCGCCGGAGCCGGAGTTCCAGACGTTCGCGGCACCCTGGAACGGCGACTCGGCCGACGTCCTCATCATCGGCGCGGGCGCCTCGGGAGCGGTCGTGGCGAAGCACCTCGCCATGGCCGGCTTCGAGGTCGTCTGTCTCGAGCAGGGCGGCTGGATGAACGCCTCCGACTTTCCGGGCGACAAGCTCGAGTTCGAGCTCGTGGCGGAGAAGCAGTGGAGCGCCGACCCGAACGTCCGCGCCATGCCGCAGGACTACCCGTGCGAGATCTCTGGCTCGGACATCTCCCCGGTCATGTTCAACGCCGTCGGCGGCTCGACGATCCATTTCGGAGCCCAGTGGGCGCGGATGCGGCCGGCCGACTTCAAGCTGCGAACGCTCCACGGCGTCGGCGACGACTGGCCGGTCACGTACGAGGAGATGAGGCCGTACTACGAGCGCCTCGACCAGGAGCTGCTCATCTCGGGCGTCGGCGGCGATCCCGCCTACCCGCCCGGCCCGCCGCCTCCGCTCCCCGGCCTTCCGATCGGGAAGATCGGGCGCAAGGCGGCGGAGGGGATGAACCAGCTCGGCTGGCACTGGTGGCCGGCCTCGCACGCCATCCCCTCGCAGCCGGTCGGCACCCGCGTCTCCTGCCAGCGCCGAGGCACCTGCATGTTCGGCTGCCCGGAGGGCGCGAAGAGCTCCACCGACGTCTCCCTCTGGCCCGCCGCGCTCGAGCACGGAGCGCGCCTGATCACGGGAGCGCGCGTCCGCGAGATCCCGGTCGACGCGAGCGGGCTCGCGACCGGCGCCGTCTACGTCGACCGGAAGGGCGAGGAGCGCTTCCAGGCGGCCTCGGTCGTCATCCTCGCCGCGAACGGGATCGGCACGCCGCGGCTCCTCTTCCTCTCGGCGTCTAGCCGTTTCCCGGACGGGCTCGCCAACTCGTCCGGGCTCGTCGGCAAGCGGCTCATGCTCCACCCGTACATGAGCGTCCTCGGCCTCTACGACGAGGATCTCGAGAGCTGGCTCGGCCCCTGGGGCACGCCGCTCCTCTCGCTCCAGTTCGCGGACACGGACGAGTCGCGCGGCTTCCCGTGCGGCGCGCAGTGGGACGTCATGCCGATCGGAGGGCCGCTGATGGCGCTCGCCCGCTACGACGACCGGCCGTTCGCGGAGCGCTGGGGGCCGAACATCCATCGCCTCGTCGAGCGGACGCTCGGCCGCGCCTTCGACTGGGGTATCGGGCTCGAGGACCTGCCCTCCGAGGCCAACAGAGTGACGCTAGATCCCGCGCTGCGCGACCCGGACGGCATCCCCGCGCCGAGGATCGATTACCGGATCGACGAGCACGCCCGGGCCAACCTCGCCTTCCAGATCGAGCGCGCCAGAGAGGCCCACGAGGCCGCCGGCGCCGTCGAGACGCTGGTCACCGACTGGTCGCAGTGGGGCTGGCACCTCCTCGGCACGTGCAAGATGGGCGACGACCCGCGGACCTCGGTCGTGGACCGCTGGGGACAGGCCCACGACGTCGCGAACCTCTACATCGTCGACGGGAGCGTGTTCCCGACCTCCGGCCCGCAGCCTCCGACGGCGACGATCGCCGCGAACGCGGCCCGCTGCGTCGACCACCTCATCCGGGTGGCCGGCCGCCAGCCCGTGCCGGCATGAGGTATCCGCGACCGTCCCGATGAGCATCCTCCCGAGCGCAGCGAAGGGACAAACTTCCCCCGCGGAAGATGCAAAGCATCTTTCGCGGAGAGTGAACCTCGAGCTCCTCACGATGGGCCGGATCGGGGTCGACCTCTACCCCGAGCAGATCGGCGTTCCCCTCCCGGAGGTGCGGACCTTTCGCAAGATGCTCGGCGGCAGCGCGACGAACGTCGCCGTTGCCGCGGCACGGCTCGGCCGGCGGGCCGGGGTGATCACGAAGGTCGGCGCCGACCCCTTCGGCGAGTACGCGCGGAAGGCGCTGCGAGAGTTCGGCGTCGACCCCTCCCGGGTCGGCACCCATCCGACGCTCCGGACTCCGCTCGTCTTCTGCGAGATCTTCCCGCCCGACCGCTTCCCGCTCCTCTTCTACCGCGAGCCCAAGGCGCCCGACCTCGAGCTCGAGCTCTCAGACGTCGACCTCGAGGAGATCGCCGCGGTGCCGCTCTTCTGGACGACCGGCACCGGGCTCTCCCAGGAGCCGAGCCGCTCGACGCAGCTCGCGGCACTCGAGGTGCGGCCGCGCAGCCTGATCACCGTTCACGACCTCGACCACCGGCCGATGTTCTGGGCGTCCGACGAGGACGCGGGCCGCTGGGGGCGCCAGGCGCTCGCGCACGCGACCGTCGCCGTCGGAAACCTAGACGAGTGCGCCGTCGCGGTGGGGCAGCGGCCGCCGGAGGAGACGGCGCAGGCGCTCCTCGACCTGGGCGTCGAGCTCGCGATCGTGAAGCTCGGCGGCGAGGGCGTGCTCGCGGCGACCCGGAAGGAGACAGTGCGCGTGCCGCCGATTCGAGTCGAGGTCCTGAACGGCCTCGGCGCCGGCGACGCCTTCGGCGGCGCGCTCTGCCACGGCCTCCTCGCCGGCTGGGAGCTCGAGCGTCTCGTCTCGTTCGCGAATGCGGCCGGCGCGCTCGTCGCGACGCGGCTCGGCTGCGCCGACGACATGCCGACGCTCCCGGAGGTCGAAGAGCTGCTGGCGTCGGCTCAGACGATGTAGGGCGAGAGCGCGTTCCGCGCGATCTCGAAGCCGCGCCACACGAGCTCGTCGGAGCCCTCGAACCTGCGGTCCTCGTGCTCCACGATGACGGGGCCGTCGTAGCCCGCGGCGTAGAGGGCGCTCAGGAAGCGGTCCCACCGGACCTCGCCCAGCCCCGGGAGCCTCGGCACCTGCCACCCCATCCCGAGCGAGAGGACGCCGTGGTCGTAGAGGCCGTCGCGCCGGACCTCCATGTCCTTCGCGTGCACGTGGAAGATGCGGTCGGCGAACTCGTAGACCGCGCGCTCGTAGTCGATCATCTGCCAGACCAGGTGGCTCGGGTCGAGGTTGAGCCCGAAGCTCAGGCTCGGGATCGTCTCGAACATCTGCCGCCAGATCGCCGGCGAGTAGGCAAGGTTCGTCCCGCCCGGCCACTCGTCGTAGCTGAAGATCATCGGGCAGTTCTCGATCGCGATCCGCACCCCGTGGCGCTCCGCGTGCTCCACGAGCGGCGGCCAGACCTCGCGGAAGAGCCTGATGTTGTCCGGGAGGCTCTTCGTCGGGTCGCGCCCGACGAAGGTGCAGACGGTGGAGACGCCGAGCAGCGGCGCCGCCGCGATCACCTTCCGCAGGTGCTCGTTGACCGCCTCGCGGTGGGCCGGGTCCGGGTGGAGGTTGTTCGGGTAGTAGCCGAGCGCCGAGATGGAGATGCCGTGACCCGCCAGCATCTCGAGCGTCTCCCGCGCGCGACCCACGTCGAGCCCTTCCACGTCGACATGGCAGGTTCCAGCGTAGCGGCGCTCGGATCCGGCGCCCGCCGGCCAGCAGCAGATCTCGAGCAGCTCGAAGCCGTGCCCGGACGCCTGGCGGGCGACCTCCTCGAGCCCGAGGTGCCCGAACGGCGCCGTGATGAGCCCAAGCTTCACACGACCTCCTCTCGTTCGACGATCGGGCGCAGTCTAGGGCAGGATTCAAGACGTGATCGTCTCGCTCCACGTCGCGACCGGCGCGGCAGGCGGCGCCCTCGCCGGGTCGCGCCTTCGCGCGCTCGCGGTCGGACCGCTCCTGCACCTCGCGGGCGACCTCGTGCCGCACCAGGACGTCGCCTCGCGCCGGTTCGAGATCTGGAGCGGAATCGCGTGCCTCGCCGCGATCGCCGCCGCGCGCGGGCCGCTCGACCCCGCCGTGATCGGCGGTGCCGCCGCCTCGGCCCCAGATCTGGAGCACGTCCTGCCGCTCCCCCGCCCGGGCGGGAGCAAGCTCTTCCCGAGTCACCGTGTCCAGGGTTGGCACCGCGCGGGCGGGCTTCCGGCTTGGGCTCAGCTGCTCGCCGCCGGCCTGATCGTCGGCGCCCTCGTCGGCCCGAGGCTCCGCGCTAGAGTGGAGTCGTCACAGTTGGAGATCTGAACCCGGGGAGGAACGCTCATGATTGCGACCGTCGGAGACAGGATCATCA
>JBGPNP010000030.1:0-13187 GCA_041487575.1 Gaiellaceae bacterium
CAGAACGAAGCACGGGTCGCTCGGCCGCGCTGAACGGTGCGATGCCGCGTCCTCGGTCGCGCCCATACCTGGCTCGGTATGGACGCTCCCTGCATCCTCACCTCGCGCCACCCATCGCACCCCGGCGGCGAGTCGTCATTCCGAAACGAGTTCCAAGAGCCCGTTCTGCAAGCGGCCGCGCGGGGCGCCCCGCTAGACTCGGGGCGTGTCCAGGGGACGCAGCCCAGCGCGCCTCGTCATCGCGCTCTCGGTGGCGGCTGTCCTTGCGGTCTTTCTGCTCTACACGAGCTTCGCGGGCGGCGCGACGCCGTCGCTGCGCCCGAGTCAGCTCGCCGGTCACAAGGACACGGTGCAGCTGGCCGGCCTCGTCGTCGGCCCCGTGACCGGGAAAGCGCGCGAGGGCGGGCTCCGCTTCAGGCTGCGGGACATCGACGGGACGGTGAAGGTGCGCGTCGTCTACACGGGCTCCGTGCCCGACCTTTTCCGGGTCGGCCGGCACGTCTACATGCAGGGAAAGCTCGTGAACGGGGTCTTCGTCGCCGAGCCGGACTCGCTCGTGACCAAGTGCCCATCGAAGTACGCCCCGAAGAAGAGCAACGCCGCCTGAGATGCCGGAGCTCGGCCGCGCCGCGCTCGTCGTCGCCCTCGGGCTCGTCCTCTACGCTGCAATCGCCGGCGGGTATGCGGCGTTCCGCGGGCGTCGGCGCCTCCTCGACTCGGCGCGGAACGCGCTCTTCGCCACGGTGCCCGCCGTCGCGACCGCGGCCCTCGTCCTCCTCGTCGCGCTCGCAACGCACGACTTCTCACTCAAGTACGTCGCCGAGCACACGAGCCGCGAGCTCCCGTTCGGCTACCGCCTCTCGGCGTTCTGGTCGGGGCAGGAGGGGTCGCTCCTCCTCTGGGCGCTCGTCCTCGTGTCCGCGGGCTCGGCCGCGGCTCGCCTCAACGCGCGTCTGACGCGCGAGGCGCTCCCGTGGACGGTGCCGATCCTCGCGGCGGTCTCGTCGTTCTTCCTCCTCCTGCTCGTCTTCGTCGCCTCGCCGTTCGACACGCAGGCGGCGCCGGCGGACGGCGCCGGGCTCAACCCGAGCCTCCAGAACCCCTACATGCTCGCCCACCCGCCGCTGCTCTACCTCGGCTACGTTGGCTTGACGATCCCGTTCGCGTTCGCGATGGCGGCGCTCGCCTCGAAGCGGAACGACGAGCGCTGGATCGTTGCCACCCGGCGCTGGACGCTCGCGTCGTGGGCGTGCCTCGGCATCGCGATCCTCCTCGGTGCCAAGTGGGCCTACGAGGAGGTCGGCTGGGGCGGCTGGTACGCCTGGGACCCGGTCGAGAACGCGGCCCTCATGCCCTGGCTCGTGGCCACGGCGTACCTCCACTCGGTCATGGTGCAGGAGAAGAAGGACATGCTCCGCGTTTGGAACGTCGTGCTCGTCGCAGGCGCGTTCCTGCTCTCCCTCTTCGGCACGTTCCTGACGCGAAGCGGTGTCCTCAACTCGATCCACAGCTTCACCCAGTCGTCGATCGGTCCGTGGTTCGTCGGCTTCATCGCCCTGGTCGCGGCCGCCTCGATCGGGCTCATCCTCGCCCGGCTGCCGCACCTGCGCGCGCGGACGAAGCTCGAGTCGCTCGTCTCGCGCGAGGCGGCGTTCCTCTACAACAACCTCTTTCTCGTCGCCTTCGCCCTCACGGTGCTCTGGGGCGTCCTCTACCCGCTCGTCTCGGAGGCGGTGCGAGGCGTCGCCGTAACGGTCGGCGCCCCGTACTACAGCTTCTTCGCGCTCGTCTTCGGGCTGCCGCTCGTCCTCCTCATGGGGATCGGGCCGCTCGTCGCCTGGCGAAAGGCCTCGCTCCGCTCGGTCGCAGCGAGCGTCGCGGGGCCGGCGACGCTCGCCGTCGCTACAGGGGTCGCCCTGCTCGCCGCCGGGGCAGGCTCGAGCCCGGAGGGCGTGGTCGGCTACACGTTCGGCGTCTTCGTCCTCGCGGCGATCGTGCTCGAGTTCTGGCGCGGGACGCGGGCACGGCGCGCGCTCGGAGACGGGGGCTGGCTCGCCTCGCTCGGGAGCCTCGTCTCCCGCAATCGCCGCCGCTACGGCGGCTACGTCGTCCACGCGGCCGTCGTCCTCCTCCTCATCGGCGCGGTGGGGATCGGCGCCTTCCACAAGACGAAGATCGTCAAGCTCCACCGGGGGGAGACCGTCGGGATCGGCGGCTACACGCTCCGCGACGACGGCGTCGTCCAGTCGCGGGGCGCGAACGACCGGGAGATCCGCGTGCGGCTCGCCGTCTTCCGCGGCGGCGACTACCTCGGCACGGTCGCGGCCGGGAAGAACCACTACTTCGCCGAACAGCAGACCTCGAACGAGGTTGCGATCCGGACCGACTGGCTCCGCGCGCAGGATCTCTTCGTCATCGCCGACCAGTTCGGCGCCGACGGCTCGGTCTTCCTCAAGGTGCTCGTGAACCCCCTCGTCAACCTCATCTGGTTCGCAGGACTCGTCTTCCTGGGCGGCTCGCTCGTCGCCATGTGGCCCGACGCGCGGGAGCAGCGGCGGCTCGAGCGGCGGCTGGCCGAGCAGCGGGCCTTCGCTCGCGCTTAAGTGGTCGCCACCGCAAATACGGCCCCGCCTGGCCGGCTGCAAACCCGCGCATCCCCGCGTCCTCAGTCGGCCCCACACCGGCTTGGTATGGGGTCTCCCTGCGTCCTTGGGCTACTTGGTTTTCGCGCGGCCAGACGAGACCGTACTTACGGTGGCGATCGCTAAGTGACCCACTCGTGACCAGCGCCGAGCTCGCGGCGGTCGTCCTCGCGGCGATCCTCGCCGCCGCGTGTGTCGTCTTCGTCGCGCGCCCGTTCCTCCACGAGCCGGCCGCCCGGGACGACTCGCTCGACGACCTGACCGCGGCCGAGCGGGAGCGGCTGCAGCTCGCCGAGGAGCGCGACCGAGCGCTCGCCGCGCTCAAGGAGCTCGAGTTCGACCACCGGACCGGCAAGGTTTCGGACGCCGACTACCGCGAGCAGGTCGGGACGCTCCGCCGCCAGGCGGCCGACGCGATCCGGGCGCTCGAGGCGCCCCGCGAAACGGGCCGGGCCGGTGGCTGAAGGCCGCCGGAAGGCGCGAGACCCGCTCCTTCTTCTCACGCTCGCCGGCGCGGCAGGCGCGGTCCTGCTCTTCGTCTACGGACTCTGGGGCTGGGGTGTCGCGCTCCTCCTCGCCGCCGTCCTGCTCCTCGTCGCCCGGGCCGAGATCGGCCGCCGGGGAGAAGCGCTCACGCTCGCAGCCGTGAAGGCGCGGGCGGCGGTCGTCGGGCGCGTTCTGGCGGTGCGCTCGCGCGGTCAGATGGGGATCTTTCGGGCCCGCCGCGAGTACGCCGACCTGGAGGCCGAGCGGAGCCGGCTCTTTCGCGACCTCGGGGAGGCCGTCTACGGCGGGGACGACGCGGCCGAGAAAGCTGCGCGCCAGGCGCTCGAGTCGGTCGTCCGCGCGCTCGGGGAGAAGGAGAGCGAGATCGAGAAGCTGATCGCCGAGACCGAGGCGCGGGTGAAGCGAGCCCAGGAGCCGGGCGAGGGCGGAGGAGGCCCTTCCGGCCCGAGCGAGTAGAAGTCGTCCTGCGGGTCGTGTAAAAGAACGCCTGCGTGCAACGAGCTCCCCACCGGGGCGAAGGAGGGTCTCCGGGACCGGCGAACCTCGACCTGGTGCCCGGTCCCCGCCGCCTCGTCATCCTTGCCGCCGCCTTCGCGGCTGCGGTCGCCGTCGGGGTCCCGGCCGCGCTCGGGCACGGCGCGGGTGGCGGCGGCGACCTCCAGGGTCAGAAGGCCCGGATCGACCACAACATCTCCGGCCTCAGGGCGGGCATCGAAGCGGCGAAGGCGAAGGAAGGCGTCCTCACCGGCGAGATCGCATCCCAGAGCGCGCGAATCCGCTTACTCGAGGGCGACGTCGCCGCTCTCGACGCGAAGGTGGCGAAGCTCGAAGGCGAGCTCGCCGCCCAGCGCGACGAGCTTGCGCAGCTCCAGGAGCTCTACGGCTACGAGACGAAGCGCATCGCGCTCCTCACCGCCCAGCACGCGGAGGCGCAGCGACGCCTGGAGGCCCGGCTCGTCGACCTCTACGAGACCGACCAGCCTGACGGACTCGCCATTCTCCTCCAGTCAGGGAGCCTGAACGACCTGATCGACCAGGTCCAGCTCCTGAACGAGATCGGTCGCCAGGACCAGCGGATCGCGAGGGACATCGCGCAGGCTCGAACGGGCATGCGGGAGGCGCGGGCGCGGACGGCGCGGACGAAGGCCCGCGTGACGGCGGTCACGAAGGAGCTCGAGGTCAAGACTGCAGAGCAGCGCGCCGCGCGGACTGCGGTCGCCGCTCGACAGCAGGAGCTCGTCCAGGCGCGGATGGACAAGCAGAGCCTCCTCACGAGCGTACGAGCACAGAAGGAAGCGGACCAGGAGAACCTGGATCAGATGCTCGCCGCGAGCGCGGTGATCGCGGCCAAGATTCAGGCCGCGCAGGCGGCAGCCGCCTCGCAGAGCTCCGGATCGTCGAGTGCGGGGAGCGGCGCGGCGCCCGCCGGCGGGTTCATCTGGCCCGTCCAGGGAGCGATCACGAGCGGGTTCGGCCAGCGCTGCCTGGACGGGATCTGCCGGGCGCACGAGGGGATCGACATCGCCGCCCCGGAAGGCACGCAGATAGTCGCCGCCGCGGCCGGCACGGTCATCTTCGCCGGCTGGATGGACGGCTACGGCAACCTCACGCTGATCGACCACGGCAACGGCGTCGCGACCGCCTACGGGCATCAGTCGGCGATCTTCGTCACCTCCGGCCCGGTGAGCCAGGGGCAGGCCATCGGCGCCGTCGGCTCGACGGGCCACTCGACCGGCCCCCACCTTCACTTCGAGGTGCGGATCAACGGCGTGCCGGTCGACCCGCTCGGCTACTTGTAGGCCGCCCCGCCTCTACAGGTGTGGGGCAGCGGTGTCGTCCCTGACGTTCAGGACGTCGGGCGCTTTGCCCTGGGCGATCGCGCGTGTGCAGACCCAACCGTTGCCGTTCAGGTCGACGAGCGCCGGGGTCGGGGAACGCGGCGGGGCACGCTCCGACCGGAGTCTGGTTATGCGCGATCTGGTTGCCGGGCGTCCCGCTTGCAGCCGCCGTGAATGCGAGGGTTGCGGCGAGAGGAGCCAGCACGACGAAGCGCTTCATCGTCTTACCTCCCGGGGTCGAGTCGGCCACTTGTGACAGACCGTGCAAGCCGGGTCAAGACCGCTTCGGCGGGTGAGGCTACGCCGTCGAGCGGACGATGTGGAGATCTGGCAACCCGCGGTAGCGCTCCGCGAGGTCGAAGCCGTAGCCGGCGAAGAACTCGTCGGGGACGGTGAAGCCGACGTATCGGATCGGCAGGTCGTCCACGAGTCGCCGGTAGGGGCGGTCGAGGAACGTGCACACGGCGATGTCGGCCGGGCGGCGCAGGCGCAGGACCTTGACGAGGTAGTTGAGCGTGAGCCCCGTGTCGATGACGTTCGTGAGCAGGAGGACGTCCCGGCCTGTGATCGGCGCGTCGATGTCCATGATGATGCGGATGCCCGTGCGCCCACCGAGCGGGCCGCCGTACCCGGCGAGGGCCACGAAGTCCAGCGCGTGGGGCAGGGAGACCGCCCGCGCGAGATCGCTCGCGAAGACGAACGCGCCCTTGAGGATCGTGACGACGAGCAGGTCTCGGCCGGCGTAGTCCCGGGTGATCTCGACGCCGAGCTCGGCGACCCGGGCCTGGATGTCCTTCTCGGACAGGTAGACGTCACCGATCGCGGCGTCGGCGATAGGTGGCCTTCCCAGCGGCGTCCTCCGCGCCTCTGACGGCTGGAAAGCCATCGCCACGCCGCGTCCTCAGTCGCCCCCATGCCGGCAAGCATGAGGGCTCCCTACGTCCTTGCCTGGCTCGCTTTCGAGCCGCCAGGAACACGGCAATGCCACTGGGATGACCACCGCTATGAGGCGAGCTCGAGACCGTATTTGTGCGCCAGACGCTCGAAATCGCGCTTATAGAACAGCTTGGCTTTGATCTCCGGGTGTCGCTCGCGGAGCTTGCGAAGCTTGCGGTTCTTCCGCGTAACGAGCGACTGCTTCATCATCGTGACCTCGAGATAGAGGTCCTGCTCGGGGAGATAGAAGTCAGGCGTGAAGGCTTCGACGACGCGGCCCTCCTCATCCGTTTCGAGCACGAACGAGTGTGGCTCGTACTCCCACGGGATGCCGTGGTAGTCGAGGATTTTCGCGCACTCAAGCTCGGCCGCGTTCGCGAACTCTGGAGGTTCTGATCCACGATACGCCCGAAAAACGGGCACTTCTGGGCTCATCTGACGTTCACGGTAGCAGCCTTCCCGGACGGCCCGGCACTAGACTCCGGGTGCTTGGGACCTTGATCGGGCGGAGGGGCGAGAAGATGAGAGTGTCTTGCGCATCGCACACGTTGCCGCGGGAGGCCTTCGAGCCCGGGGGGCCAGTGCGGAGCGAGCGCGGGCGATGAGCTCCGAGGACGCGCGCGGCTGCGTCTGCCAGGCGCTGGCCGCAGTCACCGAGCGCGCCGCCCTCGGCAGCGCCCGCTGGCTCGGGCGCGGCGACATCCAGGGAGCGCAGGAGGCTGCGGCGAGTGGAATGCGCGCCGCCCTCGACCTGCTCGACATCGAAGGCCGGATCGTCATCGGGGCCGAGGAGGACACCGATCCGCTAACGCTCGGCACGGCTGTCGGCAGGGGCGGCGTCGAGGTCGACCTCGCGGTCGATCCGCTCGAGGGGCCCAGCCTCGTCTCCCGCGGGGACTATGGCGCGATGGCGATGATCGCAGCCGGCGTGCCCGGCGCCTTCCCGCGCCTGCCGCAGATGTACATGCGCAAGATGGCGGTGGGGCCGGTTGCGCGGGCCCGCATCGACCTGCTCAGGCCCGTCGGCGACAACATCCGCGCCATCGCCGAGGCCTACGGCCGCAATACGAACGACATCACGGCCATCGTCCTCGACCGGCCGCGGCATCACGACCTGATCGAGGAGATCCGTGCCTCGGGCGCCCGCATCAAGCTGATCCAGGACGGCGACGTGACGGCGTCGATCACCGCCGCGATCCGCGGGACGAACGACCACCTCGCGATCGGGATCGGCGGCGCCCGCCAGGCGGTCATCTCCGCGGCCGCACTCCGCTGCCTGGGAGGCGAGCTCCAGGCGCAACTCTGGCCGACGACGCGCGGCGAGATCCAGCAGGCGAAGGAGTTCGGGATCGAGGACGTGAGCAAGGTGTTCAAGACGGATGAGCTCGCGACCGGCGACGTCGTCGTCGCGGCGACGGGCGTCTCGAACTCGGACCTCGTCCGCGGCGTGCGCTACCTCACGGACAGTGCCCGCACGCAGTCCCTGGTCATGTGTACGCGCCACAACTGGGTGCGTTTCATCGACGGCATCCATTTCTTCACCAGGGAGCGGCGCGAGGAAGTGCGCTTGCTGGGATAGGCGTTCAGGCTAGACTGGGGCCATGGTCATGCGTGAGGACGTCTTCGATGCGCTTCGGGTCGTGGAGGACCCGGAGCTCGGAATGGACATCGTCGAGCTCGGCCTCCTCTACGACGCCGAGGTCGAAGGCGCCAAGGTGAAGGTCCTCTACAGCCTGACCTCGCTGGGCTGTCCCGTGGGCCCGCTGATCGAGCAGCAGATCCGGGAGGTCGTGGAGTCGATGCCCGGCGTCGAGGAGGTGGAGGCGGAGCTCACCTGGGATCCGCCCTGGTCGCCCGAGCGCATGTCGGACGACGCGAAGTTCATTCTCGGCTTCGGGTAGGCCGGCTCTCGACGCGGCGGTCGTTGCGTCCCATACTCAGCGCAGGAGACGGGGAGGTCGATCTGCGGTGCGTCGGTGGCGGGACGAGCGGAGGCACGGCGCATGCCTGGTCTTCGCCGCGCTGATCGTCGCCTCAGCCGGAGGGCTCGCGTCGAGCGCGCAGGGCGCGAGGCCGTCGCCGCCGCGCTCGGTCGTCTTCTCGGGGTATACGTGGAGCGTGAAGGCAGGCGCCGCGAAGGTCGGACCGGGGCCGAACTACTTCTCGAGCTCGCCGGACAACGTCTGGGTTGACGGCCAGGGCCGGCTCCACCTGAAGATCACGTACTCGAGGGGCCGCTGGTACTGCGCGGAGGTCGTCAACACGCAGAGCCTGGGGCGCGGCTCGTACACGTGGACGCTCGACTCCTCGGCCGGCGGCCTAGACCCGAACGCCGTGCTCGGCCTCTTCACCTGGAACGACGACCCGGCCTACAACCACCGCGAGATCGACATCGAGCTCGCGCGCTGGGGGAACGCCTCCGACCCCACGAACGGGCAGTATGTCGTCCAGCCGTACGACCACCCTGGGAACCTCGTGAGGATCACACAGCCTGTGGTGGCAGAGCCGACGACGTACGGTTTCACCTGGGGAGCGACGTCGGTCGCCTTCACGAGCTCGAGCGCCTCCCCCGGGTCGTGGCTCTACGGCGGGCTCGACGTGCCGCAGCCGGGCGGGGAGAACGCGCGCATGAATCTCTGGCTCTTCCGCGGGATGCCGCCGTCGAGCGGACAGCCCATCGAGGTGGTCGTCCGCGGCTTCACCTTCACTCCCGCGCCGTAGCGGGCATGCCGAGCTCAGATCGCGAGGACGACCTTGCCGAGCTGGCGGCCGGCTTCGAGGTACTCGTGCGCGGCCTGCGCCTCGGCGAGCGGGAAGACCTTGTCGACGATCGGCTTCGCGCGTCCGCTCTTCACGAGCTCGAACACGCCCTCGAAGTCCGCCCGCGTTCCCATCGTCGAGCCGAGGATCGTGAGCTGCTTCCACCAGATTCGATGGAGCTGGGCCGGCGGGTTCGGGCCGGACGTGGCGCCGCAGACCGTCACTCTGCCGTCCTTTGCCGCGACGGCGAGGGAGGTCTTCCACGTCGCCTCGCCGACGTGCTCGACGACGACGTCGGCGCCGTGGCCGCCGGTCGCCTCCTTGACCGCCGCCGGGACGTCGTCGTGGGCATGGTTCACGGTCGCGTCGGCGCCGAGCTCGCGGGCGCGGCGGAGCTTCTCGTCGCTCGAGGAGGTCACGATCGTACGGGCCCCGAGCGCCTTCGCGATCTGGAACGACGCGGTCGCGACGCCGCCGCCGATGCCCCAGACGAGCACCCACTCCTCGGCCTGGAGGTTCGCCCTGGTCACGAGCATGCGGTAGGCCGTCTCGAAGACGAGTGGAAAGGCGGCTGCCTCTTCGAAGGAAAGCGAGTCGGGGAGGTGGTAGACGTAGCCGGCGGGGACGGCGATGAGCTCGGCGTGCGTTCCGTTGGTGTGCTCGCCGATGATGTGCGCCCCGTCGTCGAGCCCGGGGTTCAGGACGACGCGGTCGCCCTCGGCGAAGCCGGTCACTCCGTCGCCGAGCGCCGCGACGACTCCCGCCCCGTCGGCGCCGAGGATACGCGGCTTCGGGACAGAGGGGAGGCCCCGGCGCACCCAGAGGTCGAGGTGGTTGAGCGAGGCCGCCTTCAGGCGGACGAGCACCTCGCCCGGACCGGGGACGGGATCTTCGGCGTCCTCGTACTGGAGAACCTCGGGCCCGCCGTCCTCGTGGATCCGCACGGCCTTCATCGCCGGACGATCCTACCGAGTGCGGCCCCTTCACGCGGTGGGCGCCTTCCGCATTCCTCCCACCCCTCTGGGGCACCCCGACCCACCACCCGACTCTCATCGTAACGAGGAATTCCGCGCGTGTGTGTCGCGCACTGTGTCGAATCGCACGCGGGGTGTGGCGAGGGCGTCACGACCTCGGCAGCGCCCGGTGCTACCGTGGCGGCATGACCCAGGCGGAGCTCGAGCGGCTCGCCGCGGAGCTCGGGATCGACGTCGTCGGCGCCGCTCGGGCCCAGCCCTATGAGGAGACCGAGCGCGCGATCCGCGACCGCCGCGGGCGCGGTCTCTTCGCCGACATGCGCTTCACGATGGCCCGGCCCGAAGTCTCGTGTCACCCCGAGGCGCTCCTGCCCGGCGCCGTTACGGTCGTTTCGGCCGCGCTCTGCTACTACGCTCCCGGTCCGGAGCCCAGGCCCGGCCAAGCTCGCCTGCCCCGCTACACCTGGGCGGACTCCTACGCCGATCTCCGGGCCAAGCTGGGCGTCCTCGGCCGGCGGCTCGGCGGCGCCTACCGCGTCCTCGTCGACGAGAACCAGCACGTCGACCGCGAGGGTGCGGCACGCGCCGGCGTCGGCTTCTACGGGAAGAACACGATGCTGATCACGCGCCGGTTCGGCTCCTGGATCGTCCTCGGCACGCTCGTGACCGACGTCGAGATCGAGCCGAGCCCGCCGCTCGACCTCGACTGCGGCGCCTGCACGCTCTGCATCGAGGCCTGCCCCACCGGCGCCCTCGACGAGCCGGGCGTCCTCGACTCGACCAAGTGCCTCTCCTACTGGACGCAGGCGCCCGGCTCGATCCCCGAGGAGTACCGCTCGGAGCTCGCCGATCAGGTTTACGGCTGTGACATCTGCCAGGACGTTTGCCCCTGGAACCGGGGGATCGAGAAGCGCCGCGCGGCCGACCCACTGCCACCCGGCGCCGAGCCGTCCGTTTCGCTCCTCGACTGGCTCCGGGCGCCGGACGAAGAGCTCCGAGAGCGCTACGAGCGCCTCTACTTCCCCCGCAAGGATCCGCGCTATCTGCGCCGCAACGCCCTCGTCGCACTCGGGAACTCCGGCGACGCGAGCCTAGCGGCCGCGGCGTGGCCCTACCTGAGTGATTCCGACTCGATGCTCCGCGAGCACGCGGAGTGGGCGACGGCGCGCCTCGGAGAGGTCGTCACGAAGGTCAGCCGGGCGCCGCGCCACGAATGACGGGCTGCACGAGCGCGCGGGCCCGCTCGGCGACCTGACGGCGCAGGTCTTCCGGCTCGAGGACGATCGCCTCGCCGCGGTAGGCGAGGATCTCGCCGACGAGCCAGTCGGCGCTCCCGACGCGCAGCTCCTCGAGCGCGGCGCCGTCCACGAGCAGGCGCGCACCACGCTCGACGCGCCAGCGCGCGATGTCGGGCGAGAACCAGACGCGCGCCGTACGGGCGCTGCCCAGCCGAGTCGGCCCGACGCCCTCGCGCGGCTGGAAGCGCTCGTCGAGCGCCGTCGCGCGCTTCATGCGGTCGAGCCGGAAGCTCCGCACGGCGTCGCGAGAGCGGTCCCATGTGTGGACGTACCAGTACGGGAGCTGGCGCTCGAGCTCGTACGGCTCGACGACACGGATCGTCGTCGACTCTCCCACGGCGAGGTACTCGATCTCGACGAGGCGGCGCTCCTCGATCGCGTCCGAGAACGTCGCAATGAACTGCTCCTCGGGCGTGCCTGCCGGCGGTTCGGGCGCGTCTTTGAGCGCGAACTGGCCGAAGGTCTCCTCGAGCTTGCGTCGGACTCGCTCGAGCGGCGTATGCGCTTCGGCGGCGATCATCGGGCCGACGAACTCGAGCGCGAGCCGGATCGCCCGGGCCTCGAGCGGCGTCAGCCGAGGGGCGCGGCGGAACGTGTCACCGAAGAGCTCCTTGTCGACGTGGACGGTGTCGCCGTCGAGCGTCGCGTAGACGGCGTAGCAGCCACCGCCGAAGTTGACGAGGTTGAGGAGCTGGAGGTATTCATCGAGCTGCTCGGGCGGGATCGGGAAGTCCTTGACGAGCTCGTCGGCCGGGATGTCCCCCGAGGGCTCCTCGCCGCACGCGGCGAGCAGGCGGGCGAGGAGGGCCTGGAGGACGGCGAAGCGCTCGGGGGCGACGGGCCCGGCCTCGCGCTCGGGGACCGGCCCGTCCTCGGGGGTCTGAACTTCGGCGGCCGGCGTGGGAGGCGGGTCCTCGTGGCGCTCGACGACGAGCTCGACGGCCCGCCGGGCCTCCGCGACGAGCTCGGCCGGCTCGAGTGGGGTGGCGCGGCCCTCCTGTCGCAGGACCCAGGATGTCAGGTGATCGACGCGGGCGTACGGCGTAACGAAGACGCCGTCCTCGACCCGGCCGCGACCCGCGTATGCGCGCTCGACCCACCACGCGAGGTCGTCGGTGACCGCGATCCGCGCCTCGCCCGTCGTCGCGCCGACCTGCCACGGCGGCCGGCCGCGGTAGGGGGCGACCCGGAACGACTCGGGAATGCGGAAGTCCCGCTCGCGTCTCGTCGCGAAGCGGATCTCGCCGCGGATGCGGGAGACGCGGAACGTCCGCTCCTTCGATCCCTCTTCGACTCCGAGGTCTGCGCCGACGACGTACCAGGCGCCGGCGTCGGAGAAGAGCGCGTAGGGATTGACCGTCCGATCCGACTCCTCGTTGCGCTCGATCGACCAGTAGTGGAACTTCACCGTACGGCCCTTCGAGATCGCGCTCTCGAGCTTCGTCAGACGGCCCGGCATCTCCCGGGCCGAGTAGTCGGGGTCGCTGACCTGCACCGCGCTTCGGCTGGCCGTCTCGAGGACGCCGCCCCGGCCGAGGGCGAGGTTCTGGAGCGCGAGCCGGAGCGGCTCCGCGTACGCGAAGCGGCCGTCGAGAAGGTGGAAGGCCGTCTGGAGCGCTGCGAGCTCGTCGTCGGAGATCTCGAGGGCAGGCAGGAAGTACTGCTCGGAGCGAAGCGTGTACAGCTCCTCGCCCGTGAACTCGTCGCGCTGCGACTGGAGGGGGACGCCGAGGCCGATGAGCTCGCTGCGGTCGGAGTAGAAGCGGCGCGCGAACGCCTCGTCCGACATCTCGGAGTACCCTTCGACGTTCGACTTGACGTCGCGGGCGGTGATCGGGCGCCGCTCGGCCATGAGGTAGGCGACGAGCGAGAGCTGGCGGATGAGCTTGTCGGTGTCGTGGGACACTCCCCTATTCTTTCCGACCCGTGATCGTCGCGCACCTCGACCTCGATGCCTTTTTCGCCGCTGTCGAGGAGCTCGAGCACCCGGAGCTCCGCCGAAAGCCGCTCGTGGTCGGCGGCGACCCGCGCGGGCGTGGTGTCGTCGCGACGGCGAACTACGCCGCGAGACAGTTCGGCATCCGCTCGGCCATGAGCTGCGCCGAAGCGCTCCGACTCTGCCCCCACGCCGTCTTCCTGCCGCCGAGCCGGGAGCGTTACGTCGCGTACTCGGACGCCGTCTGGACGGCCGTGCGCGAGGTTGTCCCGACGGTCGAGCGCGTGGGGCTCGAC
>JBGPNP010000031.1:0-13172 GCA_041487575.1 Gaiellaceae bacterium
CTCACGGATGCCGCGGACGCCGTTGCAGGCGCGCTCGTCGCCGTCGGGCGGCTGGCCGCCGAGCATCCGGAGGTAGCGGAGATCGACGTGAATCCCCTGATCCTGAGCCCCGACGGCGCGATCGCGGTGGACGCGCTCGTCGTCGTGTCCGAGAGAGGCGGGCCCGCGTGAGCTATCCGCGAAAAATGCTGCGCATTTTTCGCGGGGGAGCTTGTCCCATCGCTTTCGCTCGGGAGGATGTTCGTAGGGAGGTTGGCCTATGAGCGCAGTCCCCCACCCAGGGTGGGGAGCCGGACCACCCTCTGACCCGGCTCCAGCCTATCGCCGAAAAGCGCACGAGAGCGTCACGGACCGTGTCAACTTCATGCCGAACCTGGAGAAATTGTCATGAGCGACTCCGTCCTCTACGAGACCCGCGGCCCGGCCGCCTGGATCACCCTCAACCGGCCGGAGAAGCTGAACGCGCTCAACGGCGCCGTCGTCGACGGCCTGTTCGCGGCCATGCGCAGCGCGCTCGCCGACGACGACATCAAGGTCGTCGTCCTCACGGGTGCCGGGCGCGCCTTCTCGGCCGGCTACGACATCAGCGAGGAGGTCTCCTCCGAGATCGAGGGCGCCGAGCGCTGGCACCATCTGCTCGAGCGCGACGTCAACCTCGCCATGGAGCTCTGGAGCCTCCAGAAGCCTACGATCGCCGCCGTCCGCGGCTGGTGCCTCGCCGGCGCCTGCGAGCTCGCCATGGCCTGTGACCTGATCGTCGCCACAGAAGACGCGCGCTTCGGGGAGCCCGAGATCCGCTACGGCTCGGGGCCGGTGGCGCTGCTCATGCCCTTCGTCCTCGGGCAGAAGAAGACGAACGAGCTCCTCTTCACCGGCGACGCGATCGACGCGACCGAGGCCCACCGGCTCGGGCTCGTGAACCGCGTCGTGCCGGGCGACGAGCTCGAGTCGGCCGTGACCGAGCTCGTACGGAGAATCGCGCCGACGCCGCTCGCGACCCTCCGCCTGACGAAGCTCGCGCTCACCCGCGCCTACGAGGCGATGGGCCTCCGCGCAGCCGTGAACGCGAACCTCGACCTCTCGGCAATCCTGAACGCCGTCGACAGCCCGGAGCAACGGGAGTTCGACCGCATCGCGGCCGAGCAGGGCCTCAAGGCCGCTCTCGCCTGGAGGGACGAGCGCTATGGCGGGCTCTAGCGCGGCGGGGCGCGTCTTCGTCTGCGACCCGTTCTACTCGCTCGACCTGGTTCGAGAGCTCCTCGCCGGGATCCCGGTCCAGGTTGCGACCCGGCCGTGGACAGGGGACGACGTCGTCGCCCTCCTCGTCGGGCCCGACTACCCCATCCTGGAAGAAGACCTCGACCGCCTCCCGGCGCTCCGCGTCATCGCGACCTGCAGCGTCGGCTACGAACATCTGCCGCTCGAGGCGGCCCGGCACCGAGGCATCTGGGTAGTGAACGTCCCGGACTACTGCGTCGAGGAGATGGCCGACAGCGCGCTCGCGCTCCTCCTCACGCTCCTCCGCGGCGTCGTCGTCCTCGACCGAAACGTCCGCGCGGGCGGCTGGGACTGGACGGCTGCGGGCCCGATCAAGAAGCTCCACGACACGCGGCTCGGGGTGATCGGCTTCGGTCGCATCGGGCGGGCTCTCGCGGCGCGGGCGATCGCGCTCGGGATGGAGGTCTGGGCGACCGATCCCGTCGTGCCCGCCAAGACGATCTCGCTGGCCGGCGCACGGCCGGCCGCGTTCGACGAGCTGATCGCGTCGTGCACCGCGTTCTCGCTCCACGTGCCGCTCGGCCCGGAGACGCAAGGGCTCATCGGCGAGCGCGCGCTCGCCCGGATGCCCCATGGGTCGGTTCTCGTCAACACGTCTCGTGCCGCACTCGTCGACCAGGACGCCCTCCTCGTCGCGCTCGCGAGCGGTCACCTTGCCGCGGCGGCGCTCGACGTGCTCCCGGCCGAGCCCCCGACCCCCGACCATCCTCTGCCCGTGGCGCCGACCCTCGTCGTGACCCCGCACGCCGCCTGGTACAGCCTCGAGGCCGAGGAAGCCGCCCAGCGCCGGGCCGTGCTCGCCGTCCGGACGGCGCTCGCAGGGACGAGGCCGCCCGAGTCGCTCACCTAGTGGCTCGCCCAGCGACATTCACCGGTTTCTGGCCCGCGATGAACGTCGCCATGCGTCGTCCTCAGTCGCGCCCATGCTCTCTAGCATGAGCGCTCCCTGCGTCCTAGCCTCGCTCGCTCCTCGCGACCCAGAATCCCGGCAACGTCACTGGACGAACCACCCAAAAGGAGCCGCGTGATCCGCCTCTACCGCATCCCGCTCTCGACGAACGTGGAGCGCGTCGCGCTCGCGCTCGCCCACAAGGGCATCGCCGCCGAGTCGGTCTGGATCGACCCCGCCGACCGGAGCCTCGTGCGGCAGGTGAGCGGCCAGGACCTCGTGCCGGTGATCGACGACGCCGGCCGGATCCTGTTCGAATCGATGGACATCGTCCGCTACCTCGACGAGCGGAACCCCGAGTCTCCGCTCTACCCGAGCGACCCCGCCCGGAGGGCCGAGATGCTCGTCTTCATCGACTGGTTCAACCGGGTCTGGAAGCGCCCGCCGAACGACATGGAGGCGGAGCTCTCGAAGCCGGAGCCCGACTGGGTGCTCGTCGAAGAACTCTCGCGGACCATGCGGGTGCGGCTCGACCTCTTCGAGGACCTGCTCGGCGGGCGCGACTACCTGATGGGCGACGACTTCTCGGCCGCGGACTGCTGCGCTTTCCCGTTCCTGAAGTACGCGACGATCCCGCTGCCGGAGGGGGACGAGGAGCGCTTCCACCTCATCCTCCGCGACCACCAGCCGCTCGGCGACGGCCACCCGCGCCTCGAGGCCTGGGTCCGGCGCGTGGACGGGCGCCCGCGCGTCTAGGCTTCACCTGTGCCCGCCGTCTCGCGCCTCTCGGTGACGCCGGTCAAGGGGCTCGGGCTCCTCCACCCCGACGAGATCGTGCTCGAACGCTCCGGCGTCGCGGACAACCGCCGCTTCTTCCTGATCGGCCCGACCGGGAGACTCTTCTCGGGCATCGACCACGGGCCGCTCGTCCAGATCCGCCCGCGCTACGACGGCGAGCGCGACTTCCTCTCGCTGACGTTCCCAGACGGCTCCGTCGTCGAGGGGGAGATCGTGCTGGGCGAGCCGGTGGAGACCGAGTTCTATGGTCGGCCCGTCGCCGGCCGGCTCGTTGCGGGGCAGTGGGCGAAGGCCCTGTCGTCCTACTCCGGCAAGGAGCTCCGCCTCGTCAGGGCCGACCGGCCCGGCGACGCGTGCGACGTCCACGTCGTCACGCTCCTCTCCGAGGAGTCCGTCGCAGAGCTCGCCGGCCGAGCGGGGCGCGCCGCGGTCGACGGGCGGCGGTTCCGCATGCTCGTCGGACTCGCGGGCGGCGCCCCGCACGAGGAGGACACGTGGGCCGGCCGCGAGGTCCAGGTCGGCGCTGCCCTCGTCCACGTCCTCGGCCCCGTGCCTCGCTGCGCGACGACGACGCGGGACCCCTCGACCGGCGTCCGCGACCTCGACACGCTCCGCGTGATCAAGGAGTACCGCGGCCTTCGCGAGGGCAAGGACGTCGACTTCGGCGTCTACGCCGACGTCGTCGCCCCGGGCCGCGTGCGCGTCGGCGACCCGGTCGAGCCGCGCTAGCGCCGCAGCGAGAAGCCTACGAGCCCGGCGAGGCCGCGCGTGAGCGGGCCGACGGGCCGTCCGCGCTCCTCGGCCTCCTCCTTGCGACGGACTGCGGCCCGAACGACGAGGGCGCCGGCGGTGCGGAGAGGCTCCGGCGGGAGGAACGCACGCGGCCCCCGGGCGAGGGCGCACCGGGCCCACTCGTCGTCGGCGTCGAGGGCCAGCGAGGCGAGAATGCGCCCGGCGACGCGGGACGGCGCGACGCCGTTTCCCGAGAAGCCGACGCCGTAGACGACGCTCGGCGCAATCCGCCCGAAGAAGGGCAGGTGGAGATGGCCGGGCGTCCGGTCGATCGGGCCGCCCCAGGTCGCGTCGATCCGGGCGTCGGCGAGCTCCGGGAAGAGCCGCCGGAGCGACACCGTGATGCTCGTCGCGGCCCGCTCGTCCCGGTGCATCGCCGCGGTCACGCGGCCGGCCGGCCCGACCGCGCCGCCGCCTCGGCCCAGCGCGAGGCGCCCGTCCCGCGTCACCTGCGCATAGTGGACGAGAAAGCGCGAGTCGCACCAGAGCTCCCCGCCGGTCCAGCCCATCCGCTCCAGGCGGTCCGGCACCGGCTCCGTGATGATCATGTGAGTCGCCACCGGGAGGATCGCGCGGCGGAGCGGGCGCCGACGCGCGGCCCATGCGTTCACGGCGAGCACGACGGCGCGGGCCTCGACCTGCCCCTCCGGGGTCTCCACGGGCGGCCCGAGGCGGCGCGCCGGCGTCCGCTCGTGGATGCGGACGCCCCGCGCCAGCGCCGCCCGGCGCAGACCGCGCGCGAGGAGCGCCGGCTGGACCCTGGCCGCGGCGCGCATGAAGGCGCCCCCCAGGAGGAGCGGCGAGCCGATCCGCCGGCGGCACTCCTCGCCGTCGACCAGCACGAGCTCCTCCGAGCGGCCGAGCTCGGCGCACGCGCTCACAGCCTCGTCGTAGGCCCCGAGCTGCGCCGGCGCGGCAGCCGTCCACAGGTAGCCGGCACGCCGGTAGTGGCAGTCGATCCCCTCGGCCTCGCAGAAGCGCCCGATCTCGTCCACGGCGGCGGCGCACGCGTCGGCGAGGAAGAGCGCCTGCTCCTCGCCGAAGGCGTGCACCATCTCGGGAAGCTCGTCCCACCATCCGCTCGCGAAGCCGCCGTTCCGTCCGCTCGGGCCGAAGCCACAGGCGTCCGCCTCGAGAACGACGACGTCGAGCGTGGGGTCGCGCTCCACGAGCTCGATCGCCGTCCAGAGGCCGGTGTACCCGCCGCCGACGATGACGACGTCCGCCCGCGTCGCACCCAGGAGCGGCGGGCAGGGCTCGCCCGGGTCGGCCGTGAGCGCCTGCTCGAGCCACCACGAGGGCGTTAGCGGGAGGAGGCCCACACGATCTCCCCGCCGATCACGGTCAGGTCCACGGGAAGGTCGCGGAGCTCGTCGAGCGGCGTCTCGAAAGGGTCACGGCCGAGCACGACGAGGTCGGCGAGCTTGCCCGGCTCGAGCGTGCCGCGGTCGTCCATGCGGCAGCCGAAGGCCGCGTCCGCGGTGAACATCCGCAGGGCCGCGTCGAGAGAGATCCGCTCCTCGGGACGGAGCACCGTCCCGCCGCGCGTCTGCCGCGCGAGCGCGCACCAGATCCCGTGGAAGGGGTTCGCCGCCTCGGGCTGCGTGCCGGTGCAGTCCGAGTTCCCCGGCACGCGGAAGCCGAGCTCGTGCAGCGTCCGGATCGGCGAGCAGGAGCCCTCCGGATCCGCGTCGCCGTAGCTCCAGACGAACTGCGGCGTCGCGACGACGATCACGCCGAGCCGGCGGGCCCGCTCGAGCAGCTCCCGGTCGGGCGCCATGTCGCCGACGTGCTCGATCCGGTGGCGGTGGTCCGGGCGCGGCAGGCCCGCGAGCGCCCGCTCGAGCGCGAGGAGCGCCATCCCGGCCGCCTCGCGGGTCGGCGCGACGTGCATCCAGAGCTGGAGCCCGGCCTCGTGCGCCGTCCAGACCGTCTCGTCGAGCTCCTCCTGCGTCCACTTGAGGTCGACGACCGAACGCCCGCGCGCGTCCACCCCGGCCCCGTCGACGAAGAGCTTGATGCCGCCGACTGCGAGCCACTCGTCGCCGAAGCCGCTCTCGAGGCCGAGGGAGGCGATCTCGGCCGCGGAGCCGAAGCGCGGCACGTGGTACCAGAGGCGCAGGCGGGCGGGGAGCTCCCCGCGGCGCCGGAGCTCCTGGAAGGCGCGGACGCCGTCGAGCGTGAACGGAATCTCGCCGATCGAGGTGACACCTCGCGCCGTGAAGAGCTCGCGGCCGAGGTCCCGGATGACCGCAGCCGCCTCCTCGACGCCGTAGCGCGGGAGCGGCAGCCAGTCCCAGAGCTCGGTCGCGCGCCCCGTCTCGAGCTCGAGCGAGGCGCCGCGCGGGAGCGCGCGGCCGTCGAGCAGGCCCGTCGCCTCGAGGGCGCGCGTGTTCAGCGTGCAGACGTGCAGGCCGGAGAGGACGACCGCGGGGTGATCGGGCACCGCGGCGTCGAGATCGGCGCGGAGCAGCGGGCGCGCGTCCTCCACCCAGCGCTCGAAGCTGAAGTTCGCGCGGCCCACGAGCCATTCGCCGGGCGGCGTCCCCCGGGCGCGCTCGGCCAGCGCCAGGCAGACGTCGGCGATCGTCCGGTGCGGCGGGGCGAAGCACTGGACCGCGTAGGCGAGGTGCGTCGTCGAGAGCTCGAGGTGGCAGTGTGCGTCGACGAAGCCCGGGAGCACGACCCGGCCTTCGAGATCGACCCGCTCCGTGCCGGGAGGCAGCCCTGCCTCGAGCTCGGCGGCGTCTCCGACGGCGACGATCCGCCCGCCGATGGCAACGAGGCCACCGGCCACGGTTCCGCGACCGTCCATCGTCACGACGCGGCCGCCGAGGAAGGCGGTCGCCCTCGGCGAGCCTCTCATGGCGCGGTCTTCGCCTCGGCCGCGAGTGCGGCCGCGCGCGTGCGTAGCTCCTCGATGGGGATAGCGAGTTGCTCCGAGATGAACCGGAACGTCAGCTCGCGGAAGCGCTCGGGTCCGATGGCGGCCCGCTCTGCCACCGCAGCGATGCCGAGCCCGTTGACGAGGGCGATGAGGCGCTCGGCGACCTCTTCCGTGGGCGCCACGGGCTCGAACTCGCCGCTCTCGACTCCCTCGTTCACGATGCGGAAGAAGTAGCCACGCCAGCGGCGCTCGACCTTCTCGCTCTCCTCGAGAAGCTCGGGCCGCAGGAGCGCCCGGTTCCAGAACTCGAGCCAGAGGACCCAGTCGTCGCGCCCCGGGCCGGGGTAGGGCACGGAGAACTCGATCAGCTTCACAAGCTTCGTCGTTGCGTCGTCGTCCGGGTCGAGCATCTCGTCGAGGCGGTCGTAGGGGCGCGTGTTCGCCCAGCGCAGCGCCGCGACGAGGAGGTCGTCCTTCGTCTCGAAGTAGTAGTGGACGGTGCCGGTCGACGTGCCCGCCTCGCGGGCCACGTCGGCGATGCGCGTCGAGGCGAAGCCGAGCCGTACGATCGCCCGGCACGCCGCCACGAGGATCTGCTCCGCCCGCTCGTCAGCGACAGCCGCGGTCTTGCTGTCTAACCTTGACGTCATCGCGAGCGTCCAATCTAATAGATCATTCGACTGACGCGTCAGTTAAATCTCGCGTCACCGTTCCCAGGGGAGGTTTTGGATGAGCATTGACCCTATCGATCCGATCCTCAACCGCAGGTTCTACCGGCGCGACTTCCTCAAGCTCGGCGCGGCTGCGGCAGGCGCCTCGGTCCTCGCCGCGTGCGGCTCGTCGAACAACCAGGCGGCGACGCCCCAGCCGGCCGCCGCTCCGCCGGCCGGGCAGCCCTCGCCTCCGCCCGCGCCGCGCGCCCGACGATCGACCAGGAGCCGGGCACCCTCCAGGTCTTCGAGTGGGCGGGCTACGAGTACCCGACGTACGGCGGCAAGGGCGGGCCGCTCCAACCGTATGTCGACAAGTACGGCAAGCCGAAGTTCACCTTCTTGACGAGCGACGACCAGGCGATCGGCAAGGTGCGCGCGGGCTTCAAGCCCGACGTCGTCCACCCGTGCGTGAGCTACGTGAAGGACTGGGTCACCCTCGGCGCCGTGCAGCCCTGGGACACGTCGCTCATCCCAAGCTTCAAGAACCTCAACCCGGCGCTCGTCCAGAACGCGCAGGTGGACGGCAAGCAGTACTTCATCCCCCTCGACTGGGGCTTCTCCTCGATCCTCTACCGAAACGACAAGGTCGAGCCTAAGGACAACTCCTGGAGCCTCTACTTCGACGACCGCTACAAGGGAAAGATCTCCTGGTGGGACAGCCCGCTCGAGAACTTCCTCATCTACGGGTACACGCAGGGCTTCGACCCCTACAACTGGGATCTGTGGACCGACCAGCAGCTCTCGGACGCGAAGAAGTACCTGATCGAGAAGAAGAAGCTCGTCCGCAACTTCTGGTCGTCCGAGACGGATATGCAGAACGACTTCGCCTCCGGCAACATCTGGGTCGCCTACGCCTGGGGCGGCGACTACGCCTTTGCGAAGAGCAAGGGCCTCGACGTGACCTACATGGAGCCGAAGGAGGGCCGCCTCTCCTGGAACTGCGGCCTCGTCCTCGGCAAGGACACGCCGAACTACTACCACGCGCACAAGTACGCCGAGGCGTGGGCCAGCGCCGCCTCCGCGGACTGGATCATCGCCAACTACTACTACGGCCACTCGAACACGACCGCCGACCTAGCGAAGATCGACCCAAACCTCGTCAAGGTCTTCCACCTCGAGGACCCGGGCGCGCTCCAGGAGCCGAAGGCGCACATCGAGCGCTGGGTCCCCGACCGCCGGAAGTTCGCCAAGGCGTGGGACGAGGTCAAGGCGGCCTAGCTGGGAGGCACGGCCCGCTTCTCGTAGATGGCCGTCGAGGCCCAGAGAACTCCCCGCCCGGCGCCGCTCGCGTTTCGCGGACGGCGGCGGCCGGGTCTAGCGACCGCCGGGCTCGTCGGTCCTCCCGTCCTCTGGCTCGTTCTCCTGTTCGTCGTCCCCGTCGGGATCGCCGTCGTCTACAGCATCGGCGTGCTCTCGTTCTTCCCCGGTGAGGCGAAGTTCTCGTTTGCCGCCTGGAAGGACTTCTTCGACTGGTCCCCCTACCTCCAGCTCTTCGTGAAGCGGTCGCTGAAGGTCGCCGCCTTCGTCTCGGTCGCGTCGGTCGTACTCGCCTACCCCGTCGCGTATTTCCTCGCTCTGTGCACGACGAAGCGCAAGTACACACTTCTCCTCCTCATCGTCACGCCGGCCTTCGTCAGCTACTTCCTCCGGCTCCTCGCGATGAAGGTCGTCCTGGGCGACAACGGCCTCCTCAACTCGATCGCCTACTCGCTCGGCCGCAACCGTGACCACCCGATCCCGCAGCTCCTCTACAGCCAGACGGCGGTCATCGCCACGCTCGTCTTCGTCTTCATCCCGTTCGTCGCGCTGCCGATCTTCGTCTCGCTCGAGAACCTCGACCGTCGCCTGCTCGAGGCGGCCAGCGACCTCGGCGCGACCCGCCTGCAGGCGTTCTGGCGCGTGACGTTCAAGCTCAGCCTGCCGGGCGTGATCGCCGGCTTCGTCTTCGTCTTCATCCCGACGCTCGGCGAGTACTTCACGCCGCTCATCGTCGGCGGCACGACGGGATTCCTCTTCGGGAACTCGATCTCCGACCTCTTCGGGCCGAGCCTCGACTGGCAAGCGGGCTCCGTCCTCTCGGTCTTCCTCGTCGCGGTCGTCGTCGTCCTCATGGCCGTCTTCGCCCGCTTCATCTCGATGAAGAGAGTGGCGGGCTAGTGGGCCGGACGGTGCACTAGAGAGACGATGGACATCTCGACGTCCAAGTGGGGGTACCGCGGGCTCGCCGCCTGGTTCGCGGTCTTCGCCGTCATCCTCTACACACCGCTCGTCCTCCTCGTCGTCTTCTCGTTCAACAACAACGAGTTGCCCGTGTTCCCCTTGAAGGGCTTCTCGACCCACGCGTACCAGCAGTTCTGGGGGAACCCCGACCTCAAGGGGTCTCTCAAGACGAGCTTCGAGATCGCGGCCGTCTCGAGCGTCGCGGCCGTCGTGCTCGGGATCCTCGCCTCGATCGCGCTCGTGCGGCGGCGCTTCGTGGGGAAGGCGGCCGCGGCCGGCCTGCTCCTCTCGCCGCTCGTGATCCCCTACATCATCTTCGGGATCGCGCTGACCATCCTCTTCCACGTGATCGGAATCCCCCAGGGGTTGTGGACGGTCGTGATGGGCCACATCGTCATCTCCCTGCCGTACACGATCCTCGTGCTCGTCCCGCGCCTCGAGCGGATCGACGTCCGGCTCGAGGAAGCCGCCCAGGACCTCGGCGCGGGAGCGTTCCGGACGTTCCGCTCGATCACCTTCCCGCTCATCCTGCCGGCGATCGTCTCGGCCCTGCTCGTCGCCGCCACCGCCTCCTTCGACGAGATCATCATCGCCTCGTTCGTCGCCGGTGACACCGTGACGTGGCCGATCTACCTCCTCTCGCAGCTCCGCTTCCCGACGCTCCTGCCCCAGGTGATCGCGGTGGCGGTCATCGTCATCGCCGTCTCCGCGCTCATCGTCGTCGCGTCCGAGGTGGGGCGTCGGTACTTCGAGCGCCGGCTCGGCGCCCAGCTCGCGGCGGCGGAGGCCGGAGCCTGAGCCTACGGGGAGGGCGCCAGGACCCGGAGCGCCTCCTGGGGAAGATGGAGCGTCACGGGCGCGCCCTGGGCATACGGCAGCGGAGTGCCGTCGTTCGGGGCGATCGCCTTGACCACGCCCCCGCCGACGATTCGCACGTGCAGCTCGCGGAAGCTGCCGAGGAAGACCGCATGCTCGACCATCCCCGGCAGCCGGTTGGCACCCTCGCTGCCGTGCGGCTCGACGCGGACGCGCTCGGGCCGGATCATCGCCTTGACCTCGCCGAGCGCGTCGGTCGCGCCCTGGTCGGCGCGCAGCATGCGCTCGCCGACGCGGAGCATGCAGCCGGCGCCGTCGGCGCCCGCGGCCTCGGCGGCGATCAGGTTCGAGACGCCGAGGAAGTCGGCGACGAAGACTGTGGCGGGCTCCTCGTAGACGGCCTGCGGCGGGCCTGCCTGCTCGACCCGACCCTCGTTCATGACCGCGATGCGGTCGCTCATCGTGAGAGCTTCCTCCTGGTCGTGCGTGACGAACACGAACGTCACGCCGACCTCGGACTGGAGGCCCTTCAGCTCGACCTGAAGGTCCTTGCGCAGGCGCGCGTCGAGCGCGCCGAGCGGCTCGTCCGGCAGCAGCACGCGCGGTCGCAGGATGAGCGCGCGCGCAAGCGCGACACGCTGCTGCTGGCCGCCGGAGAGCTGGTCGGGCTTGCGCCCCTCGAAGCCCGCGAGCCGCACGAGCGAGAGCATCTCCGACACCCTGCGCCGCCGCTCGTCGCGCGTGACGCGCTTGTACTTGAGACCGAAGGCGACGTTGTCCGCCACGTTCAAATGCGGGAAGAGAGCGTAGCTCTGGAAGACCGTGTTGACGTTGCGACGGTGCGGTGGGGTCTGCGCGACGTCGACGCCGTCGAGCAGAATGTGCCCGCTCGTCGGACGCTCGAAGCCGGCGATCATGCGCAGCGTTGTCGTCTTACCGCAGCCGGACGGGCCGACCAGCGTGAAGAACTCGCCCGGCGGCATGTGCACGTCGATCCCGTCGACGGCGACGACGCCGCCGAAGCGCTTGACGAGCGACTCGAGCCTGACCTCGCCCTCCACCGCTACATCTCCACCCCGGCCACGGCTTCGACGGCGCTTGCGCCGGCGAAGCGCCGGTAGACGACGAAGGCGAGCGCGAGCGTCGCGAGCGTGATCACGAGGGCGATCGTCGCGAGCGCGTTCAGCGCCGGCGTCGGCGCCCCCCGTGCCGACGCGTAGAGAAGCATCGACACGGTAGTCGTGCCGGCGTCGCTCGACAGGTACTGGGTGATGACGAAGTCGTCGATGGAAAGCGCGAAGACGACCGCCGCGCTCGCCAGGATGGCCGGGGCGAGCAGGGGCAGAAGCACGCGCACGAGCCGGTCGAACGCCGGCGCGCCGAGGTCGGCTGCGGCTTCCTCGTACTGACGTCCGATCGAGACGAGACGGCCGCGCACGATGACGACGACGTAGGAGAGCGCGAACGTCACCTGCCCGATCGCCTGGGCGGTGGTACCCAGGCCGAGGCCGCCGAAGATCTGCAGGAAGAGGAGGAGCAGGGCGACGCCCATGACGATCTCAGGCGTCACGAGCGGCAGGAGCATGAGCACGTTCACGGTCCCGCTGCCACGCCCGCGCCAGCGCTGCAGTCCGAGCGCGAGCGCGACGCCGAGCGGCGTCGCCACGGCGACGCAAAGCACTCCCAGGATCAGCGTGTGCGTGAGCGCCGACTGGAGCGCGGGATCGTGCAGCACGCTCGAGTTCGGGTCGCCTGTGAACCAGCGCAGCGAGAAGCCCTGCCAGGTGGTGCGCGACCGCCCGTTGTTGAAGGCGAAAAGGATCGCGATGCCCACCGGCAGGATCGACCACGCAACGTAGAGCGCCGTGACCAGGGGCAGAAAACGCGGGCGACCCCATGGGTTACGCAGCCGGCTCACGCTTCGACGGTCTCCGGGCCGGCACGCCGCGTGGAACGCAGGTAGTAGAGCATCAGGACGAGCAGCACGGCGGCGAGCAGGATCGTGAGCACAGCACCGACGGTCTTCTCCGAGCCCTGCCGCGTGAACTGGTCGATCTGGTTCCCGATCATGCTCGTGCGGGCCGACGCCGAGATGAGGTCGGGCGTGTAGTAGTCGCCGAACATCGGCAGCGCGATGAGCACGGAGCCGGCGAGGATGCCCGGCGTGGAGAGCGGCAGGGTGACCCGTACGAAGGCGCTGAGCGGGCTCGCGCCGAGGTCGCGTGCCGCCTCGATGTGGCGCTGGTCGATCCGGTCGAGGGCGGCATAGAGGGGGAGGATGAGGTACGGGATGTAGCCGTAGACGAGCGCGATCACGACCGACGCGGCTTGTCCGTCGAGCCAGCCCCCCTCGCCCGAGAGCAGGCCCAGGTGGATGAACAGGCGGTCGACGGACGTGTAGTGGAGCACCTTCGTGCCCCAGCCGTCGGGGGAGAGCAGGTTGATCCAGGCCAGCATCCGCATCAGGTAGTTGATCCAGAAGGGAACAACCAGCGCGAGTAGCACGAGTCCGCGCCGGCGGCCCGCGTGCCGAGCGGCGTAGTAGGCGACCGGGTAGCCGATCGCAAGCGAGATCGCGAGCGCGAACGCGACGTAGGCGAAGGTGCGCAGGAACACGGTGAGGTACTGCCCGCCGTGCCAGATGTCCCGGAGCACCTGCAGCGCATAGCCGACGTTCCAGTCGAGCGGGTTCCAGAACGGCACCGGCTGGGAGAGCGTGTCCTGGTTTCCCAGCGCGACGCAGAGAACCGCGTAGAGGGCGACCAGGAAGAAGAGAGAG
>JBGPNP010000032.1:0-13117 GCA_041487575.1 Gaiellaceae bacterium
CGGCCTCACGCGCCCGGAGGCGGGCACGGTGCGACTGTTCGGGCGCGATCCACACGACGGCACGAAGGCGGCGCTCGCGCGCGTCGCCTTCGCGTCGCCCGAGGCGCTGATGGACTGGCGGCTCACGGTCGACGAGAACCTGCGGGTGTACGCGAGCCTGTACGGCGCGCCGCGCGCCGCCGTCGGCCGGGTGATCGACGCGCTCGAGCTGGGCGCGCAGGCCCGCATGCTCTTCGGCGACCTGTCGCTCGGCCAGCAGACGCGGGCGGGGCTCGCGCGCGCCTTGCTGAACGAGCCGGAGCTCCTCATTCTCGACGAGCCGACCGTGGGTCTCGACCCCGTGCTGCGCCGCGATCTCTGGAACGCCTTCCATACGCTCGCGGCCGCGGGGGCGACGCTGCTCGTCTCGAGCCACGTCATGGATGAGGCAGCCCGGTGCGATGCGCTCCTCCTCCTGCGCGAGGGTCTCGTCCTCGCCGCTCTCACGCCGGACGAGCTTCGCGCCCGGACGGAGACGGCCGACCTCGACCAGGCGTTCCTCAGGCTCGTAGAGGCGTCATGAGTTCTCCGCGAAAAATGCTGCGCATTTTCCGCGGGGGGAGTTTGTCCCTTCGCTTCGCTCGGGAGGATGTTCGTAGGGAGGTCGGCCCATGAGCAGGCGTGCCACGGCTGCCACCGCTGTTCGGGTCCTGCGCCAGCTCCGGCGCGACCCCCGGACGCTCGCGCTTCTCTTCGGCGTCCCCTGCCTCCTCCTCTGGCTCCTTAAGGAGCTTCTCGCCGGTCAGCCGGAGACGTTTCAGCGCGTCGGCGGGCCCCTCGTCGGGCTCTTTCCGTTCGTGTCGATGTTCGTTGTCACCTCGGTCGGCATGCTCCGCGAGCGGACCACGGGCACGCTCGAGCGGCTGATGGCCCTCCCGCTGGGGAAGCTCGACCTCCTCGCCGGCTACGGCGCTGCCTTCGCGCTCGTCGCCGCAGCACAGTGTGGGGCGGTCTCGGCGCTCGGCTTCGGCGGGCTCGGGCTCGATGTTGCAGGGCCGCTCTGGGTCGTGATCGCCTTCGCGATCGGGAATGCCCTCCTCGGCATGGCGCTCGGCCTCTTCCTCTCGGCCTTCGCGACGACGGAGTTCCAGGCCGTCCAGTTCATGCCGGCGGTCGTCTTCCCGCAGGTGCTCCTCTCCGGGCTCTTCGTGCCGCGGGACCGCATGGCGCACGGGTTCCAGATCGTCTCCGACGCCCTGCCGCTCACGTACGCCTACGACGCGCTCGACCGGACGGTGCGGGACGGGGTGCTCGGTGCCCGAGTCGCCGTCGACGCCGCCGTGATCGGCGGCTCCGTCCTCCTCGCGCTCGGGCTCGGCGCCCTCACGCTCCGCCGGAGGACGCCGTAGTGGCGGTCCAGATCGCCGTGATCGGGAGCGGCGCCGAGCACGAGGCGCGGGCCTACGAGGTCGGCCGCCTTGTCGCGGAGGCCGGCGCTGTCCTCGTCTGCGGCGGTCGCGGCGAGGTGATGGCGGCGGCGGCACGCGGCGCGAAGGCGGCGGGCGGGACGACGATCGGGATCCTCCCGGGCGAGTCGCACGCAGAGGCGAACCCGTGGATCGATCACGCCGTCGTCACGGGGATCGGCCATGCTCGGAACCTCGCCGTGGCCGCCTCGGGCGACGCGGTCATCGCCGCCGGCGGCAAGTGGGGGACGCTCGCCGAGATCGCGTACGCGCGGCTCCTCGGCCGCCCCGTGATCATCCTCGAGCCTGGCTGGGAGATTGCGGGCGAGGGGGTCGAGCGGGCCGCGACGCCCGAAGAGGCCGTCGCGCTCGCCCTACGGCTCGCTGCGGAGCATCCGGCTTAGGAGAGTCGAGGCCCCAGCCTTGTCGAGGAACTCGTTCAAGTTCCCGCACTTGGGCGACTGGACGCACGAGGGGCAGCCGTCCTCGCACGGGCAGCCGGCGAGGAGCTTCTGCGTGTCCCCGACCCAGCCCTCGAGCTGGCGGAAGCCTCGCTCGGCGATGCCAACCCCGCCGGGGTGGCCGTCGTAGACGAAGATCGTCGGGCGACCGGTCTGGAAGTGGACGTTCGTCGAGAGGCCGCCGATGTCCCAGCGGTCGCACATGGCCCAGAGCGGCAGGATCGCGATCATGGAGTGCTCGGCGGCGTGGAGCGTCCCCAGGAGCCTCGGCATCGCCTCGAGGCCCTCGAGCATCCACGGCTCGGGCAGGAGCCAGACCGCCTCGGTCTGGAACTCGGTCTCGGGGAGGTCGAGCGCGACGAGCTCGAGGTTCGCGCCGTCCCGGATCGCTTTCTTCTGGTAGGCGACGACCTGCTCGGTGACGACGACGTCGCCGAAGGACGCCTCCAGCCCCAGGCGCGTCTCGGCGACGTGGACGCGCTCGATCGCGGTCGTCGTCTCCTTCTTCGCCTGTGTGTAGTAGTCGCCCTCGAACGGCTCGACGAGGGCGGTCCGGGCATCGAGGTCGAGCCCGAGGACGCGGTAGGACGCTCCGAGGTGGAGGTAGACGGCGCCCTCGTGGACGGTCGAGTAGGTGCGCTCTCGCTCGACGAGCCCCAGGACTGAGCCCGTCTCGACGTCCACGATCGAGATCGAGTCAGGGCCGGTCGAGCGTAGAGAGACCCGCGCGGCCGGGTAGTCGCGCCCCTTCCAGACGAAGCCCGCCTTCGTCTCCGCGAGCTCGCCGCGCTCGGCGAGGACGGCGGCTCGCTCGAGCGTTTTCGGCCCGAGCACGGCGGCGTCGGCCGAGTCGATCGGTGCCTCGAAGGCGGCCGCGCGCACGTGGCCGTCGAGCACGCGCGGGTTTCCGTGGTCGAGGATGGCGGCCTCGACGCGCCTCCCCATCAGAAGCTCCGGCTCGCGCATGAAGAACTGGTCGAGCGCGTCCTCGCTCGCGACGAGGATGGCGAGCCCATGGCCGCGCCGCCCGGCCCGGCCCCACTGCTGGCGCAGGCTCGCGACCGTGCCGGGGAAGCCGACGGAGATCGCGCAGTCGAGGAGGCCGATGTCGATCCCGAGCTCGAGGGCGTCTGTTGCGGTGACGCCGAGGAGCTCCCCTTCGACGAGCCGCCGCTCGATCTCGCGCCGCTGCGCCGGGGTGTAGCCGGCACGGTAGGGGGAGAGCCGGCGGGCGACCTCCGAGCCGACCCGCTGAGAGGCGAAGCGGTGGATCAGCTCGGCGGCCTTCCGGCTCTTCGTGAAGCAGATCGTCCGGAGGCCTCGCTGGACGAGCTCGGCGAGGATCTTGGCGCCGTCCCCGAGCGCGCTTGCACGGAGGCCGAGCGCCTCGTCGAGGATGGGCGGGTTCCAGAAGGCGACGGTGCGCTCGGCGCGCGGGGCGCCGTCGTCCGTGATCACGGTGACGCCGAGCCCGAGGAGCGACTTCGCCTGCTCGCCCGGGTTCGCGATCGTCGCCGAGGCGAGCAGGAACTGCGGCTCGGCGCCGTAGATCCGCGCGGCGCGGCGCAGCCGGCGCAGGACGTTGCCGACGTGGGAGCCGAAGACGCCTCGGTAGACGTGAGCCTCGTCGACGACGACGTAGCGGAGGTTCGAGAGCACGTCGCCCCACCGGTCGTGGTGCGGGAGGACGCCGACGTGGAGCATGTCCGGGTTCGTGAGGATGACGTTCGCCCACTTGCGGATCTGCCAGCGGCGCTCGGCCTCCGTGTCCCCGTCGTAGATGGCGGCGCGCAGGCGCGGCAGGCGGAAGGCGGCGAGCGTGCGCGCCTGGTCCTGGGCGAGCGCCTTCGTCGGGTAGAGGTAGAGCGCGCGGAGCTTCGGATCGGCGGCGAGCGCGTTCAGGACGGGGAGGTTGAAGGCGAGCGTCTTGCCGCTGGCTGTGCCGGTCGCGGTCATAACGTGCTCGCCCCGCGCGGCGGCGGCGAAGGCCTCGGCCTGGTGCGTGTAGAGCGCGGTGACGCCAAGCCCGACGAGCGCGCTCGCGACCTTCGGGTCTAGCGCGTCCGGGAACCCCACGGCCCGCGCCGCGACCTCGGGAACCTCCGTGCGGTAGACGACCTCCTCGCCTGCGAGCAGCTCGTCGAGAGCGAGGATCGCCATTAGGCCGATGGTAGCCTCAGCGCCTGTGATACCCCGCTGTCTCACGATCGCGGGCTCGGACTCGGGCGGAGGCGCCGGGATCCAGGCCGACCTGAAGGCGTTCGCCGCGCTGGGCTGCCACGGCATGAGCGCGATCGTCGCGCTCACGGCTCAGAACACGATCGCCGTCACCGCCGTCCACGAGGTGCCTCCCGACTTCGTACGCGCCCAGCTCGAGGCGATCTTCTCGGACATCGGCGTCGACGCGGCGAAGACGGGGATGCTCTCGAGCGCCGCGATCGTCGCGACGGTTGCCGACTTCCTCGCTTCTCACCCGGTGACCCTCGTCGTCGACCCCGTGATTCGCTCCGCCTCCGGTGCGCAGCTCCTGCGCGACGACGCGGCCGACGCGCTCGTCGCGCGCCTCTTCCCGCTCGCGACGGTGGTAACACCCAACCTCGTCGAGGCTTGCGCCCTCGCCGGCCTGCCCTATCGCGACGACGCGGACCGACGAAGGCTCGCGGAGGCGCTGCATGCGCTCGGCGCGCCGGCGGTCGTCGTCACGGGCGGCCATGGCGTCGAGCCCGTGGACTGGCTCTTCGACGGCATGCGACACGTAGCGATCCCGGTCGAGCGCTACGGGGAGGAGGCGACCCACGGTGCCGGCTGCACGCACTCGGCGAGCCTCGCGGCGCTGCTCGCCAAGGGCAGGACACTCGAGGAAGCCGCACGCGGGGCAGCGCTGGTCGCCTCCGAAGCGGTCAGGAACGGCCTCGCCGGCCTCGGCGCCGGCTCCGGGCCCGTCGACGTCTTCGGCCTTGCGCGTCTCTGACCTCGGCGAGTTCGGGCTTCTTGCGGAGCTCGAGCGGCGCGGGCTCACGGCTCCGATCGCCGACGACGCGGCCGTCCTCGGGGGCGGCCTCGTCCTCACGCAGGACACGCTCGTCGAGGGCGTCCACTTCCGGCTCGAATGGACATCGTGCCGGGATCTCGGCTACAAGGCGGCGGCCGTCAACCTGAGTGATCTCGCCGTCATGGGCGCTGGGCCGGAGGGGCTCCTCGTCACTCTGGCCGTTCCGGGCGAGACCCCGGTCGAGGACGTGCTCGAGCTCTACGCGGGCCTGAACGAGCCGGGAGTGCCCGTGGTGGGCGGGGACACGACGGCGGCCCCTCAGCTCTCGATCACGGTCGCCGCTGCCGGCCGGACGCGGCGCGCTCCGGGCCGGAGCGGAGCGCGCTCCGGCGACGTCCTTGCCGTCACCGGCCCGCTGGGCGGAGCGGCCGCCGGTCTCGAGGCCCTTCGGCGCGGGCTTGCCGGCTTCGACGAGCTCGTGCGTGCGTTCAACCGCCCGCCGTACCGCCTCGAGGCCGCGCGCGCGCTCGCCCCTGTCGCGCACGCGCTCATGGACCTCTCCGACGGGATCGCCTCCGACGCGGCCCGGATCGCCGAGCGGTCGGGCTGCCGGCTCGTCGTCGAGGTGGAGAAGCTTCCGCTCTTCCCGCGGATCGGCGAGGTCGCCGATCTGCCGTTCTGGACGATGGGCGAGGACTACGAGCTGCTGGCCGCGCTCGCCCCGGAGGATGCAAAGGCCACAGCGTTCCCCGTTGTCGGTCGGTGTGAGGAGGGCTCGGGAGTCGAGCTGCTACTGGGCGGCAAGCCGGTCCACGTCGCCGGCTGGGACCACTTCCGCCGGTAGGGCGGCCACTTCGTCGAGCCAGCGGGCCCAGGCGTGCTCGAAGTGGCTCCGGGGCCGGGCGCCGATGACGGTTTCCTGCGGCTCCCCGCCTTCGAAGAGGATCACCGTGGGGATCGAAAGGACGTTGTAGCGCACGCTCGTGCCCGGGTTGTCGTCGACGTTGAGCTTCGTGAACTTGATCCGGTCGCCGTGCTTCGCCGAGAGGTCCTCGAGGATCGGGCCGATCACGCGGCAAGGGCCGCACCAGGGCGCCCAGAAGTCGACCACGACCGGCTTGCCGGCCTTCAGGACCTCCTGCTCGAAGGTTTCGTCGGTGACGTCGCTCACGTTGGCCATGAGCCCACTATAGCCGCCGCCGCAGCGCGCTCAGGCGGAGAGCGGGGACGCGTGCGATCGCCTCGACGACGATGCCACGGCTCATCTTCGAGCCGCCGAGCTCGCGGTCGGCGAAGACGATCGGCACCTCGACAACCCGGAAACCGGCCCGGAGCGCCCGGTACGTTATCTCGATCTGGAAGGCGTAGCCCTTGGTCTGCACCGCGTCGAGGTCGATGGCCTCGAGCACCCGGCGGTGGAAGCACTTGAACCCGCCTGTGAGGTCATGGATGCGGACGCCGAGGACGAGCCGTGCGTAGAGACAGCCGGCGCGGCTGACGACCCGCCGCCCGAGGCCCCAGTTCCGTGTCCCGCCGCCCTGGACGTAACGCGAGCCGAGAGCAACGTCGGCGCTCTCGGCCGCCGCGACGAGCCGCGGCAGGTCGGCCGGGTCGTGGGAGAAGTCGCAGTCCATCTCGAGCACGAGCTCGGCTTGGCCCGCAAGGATCCGGCGGAAGCCCGCCAGGTAGGCCGGTCCGAGGCCCTCCTTGTGCTCGCGGTGGAGGATGTCGACGTAGGCGAGCTCGCCCGCGAGCCGGTCGGCGATCTCCCCCGTGCCGTCGGGGGAGTTGTCGTCGATGACGAGGACGCGCGCGTCGAGGTCGCTCGCGGCGAAGACCTCGCCGAGCCGGCGGAGCATCGGCTCGAGGTTCTCCCGCTCGTTGTAGGTGGGGAGGCAGACGACCGCCTTCACGGACGTATCATCGCCGCGTGGCCCGGACGGCTTTACCCCTGAACGCCGAGCTCGCCGGGCGCTTCGAGCTCCTGGCCGACCTGCTCGAGCTCGACGGCGCCGACGTCTTCCGTCTTCAGGCCTACCGGCGGGCGGCGCAGCGGATCCGCGAGTCAGCCGTTCCGGTCGCCAAGCTGGCGCTCGAGCAGAAGGCGACGCGCCTCTCGGGGATCGGGCCGACGATCCAGGAGAAGATCGTCCAGTATTCGACGACCGGTGACATGAGCGCGCTCGCGAAGGTGCGGGCGCGCATCCCCGAGGGGCTCGTGGATGTCATGCACGTCCCGGGCCTCGGGCCGAAGACCGCGAGGAAGCTCTGGCAGGAGCTCGGCGTCACGAGCCTCGAGGAGCTGCGGTCCGCTGCCGAGGCGGAGCGTCTGCGGACGCTCCCGGGGCTCGGGGCCAGGACCGAGGAGAAGGTGCTCGACTACCTCGGGCGTCCCCGCGCGGAGGCGGAGACGGGCCGGGCGCTGCTCGGGCGCGTGCTCCCGCTCGTCCAGTCGGTCGTCGCTGAGCTCTCGCAGCACCCGGCCGCGGTCCGGGTCTCGGAGGCCGGGAGCGTGCGCCGGCGCTGCGAGACGGTGAAGGATCTCGACGTCATCGCGACCGCGACAGACGCGGAGGCGCTCATCGAGGCTTTCACGGCGCTCGAGTGGGTGGCCGCCGTCGTCACGAAGGGCGGGACGAAGGCGACTGTCGTCTCGGGCGACGGGCTCGCCTTCGACCTCCGCGTCGTGCCCCCCGAGTGCCACGGGAATCTCCTCCAGCACTTCACCGGCTCGAAGGCCCACAACGTCGCGCTGCGGGCGGACGCGGTTCGACGCGGGCTCTCGATCTCGGAGTACGGCGTCGAGGTCGCCGAGACGGGCGAGCTCCTCCGTCACGCGACCGAGGAGGAGCTGTACGCGTTCCTGGGCTACGAGTGGATCCCGCCCGAGCTCCGGGAGGACCGCGGCGAGCTTGCGGCCGCGCGCGACGGAGGGCTACCGCGGCTGGTTGAGCTCTCGGACGTCCAGGGCGACCTCCACGCGCACACGACGTACTCGGACGGACGCCACTCGCTCGAGGAGATGGTCGCGGCCGCGCTCGCCCAGGGTCACCGCTACATCGCCATCTGCGACCACGCGCGGCGCCTTCACGGCGGCGCGCTCGAGCGCCAGGCGGAGGAGGTCGCCGTGGTCAACGAGCGCCTCGGCGGGCGCTTCACCGTGCTCTCGGGCGTCGAGGTGGACATCCGCTCTGACGGCTCGCTCGACACGACGGACGAGGAGCTCGCCGCACGCGACTGGGTGATGGCCTCGATCCATTTCGGCTTCGACCAGCCGCGGGAGCGGCTGACCGCGCGCCTGGCAGCGGCGATGGAGAATCCGCACGTGGACTGCATCGGCCATCCGACCGGGCGGAAGATCGGCAAGCGCCCGCCCTACGAGCTCGACTTCGGCGCCGTGCTCGCCAAGGCCGTCGAGACCGGGACGTTCCTCGAGGTGAACGCGCAGCCGGATCGGCTCGACCTCGACGACGTCCACGTGCGTGCCGCCGGGGAGGCGGGCGTGAAGCTCGTGATCTCGACGGATGCGCACCGAACCTGGGAGTTCGCGAACCTCCAGCTCGGAGTCGCGCAGGCGCGCCGCGGCTGGCTCCCCGCCGAGCAGGTCGTGAACACGCGCCCGTGGCCCGAGGTGCAGGCGATGCTCAAGGCGCCGAAGAAGTGAGCCCGTGCCAGGCTGCCTTGTGTTCCATTGCACATGCATAGAACTGGCCGGGACACCGGAGCACCGTTTCCTCACACCGGCCCCAATTCCGCTTGGCTAACGCTCGGAAGGAGAAAGTGAGTTGAAACACAAGGGGAGGGCAGAGGACGGGGCTGGGGCGCCGGGGCCCGCGGCGCCTCCGCCAGGACCCGAGGGGTTCGACTTCCGCGCCGACGGGGCGGCCGCGCTCGAGTGGGTGGCCCGCTACCTCGAGCGGCTGCGCGAGTTCCCCGTCCTGGCCCAGGTCGAGCCGGGGCAGATCCGGGCGGCGCTTCCGCCCTCTCCGCCCGACCGCGGGGAGCCGTTCGCGAGCGTCCTCCGCGATCTTGAGGAGATCCTCCTCCCGGGCGTGACGCACTGGCAGTCGCCCCGGTTCTTCTCGTATTTTGCTGTCACCGCCTCCGAGCCGGGCATCCTCGCGGAGCTCCTCGCCGCCGCGCTCAACCAGGTCTCCTTCATCTGGCGCAGCTCGCCGGCCTCCACGGAGCTCGAGTTCCACGTCATGGACTGGCTCGCCCAGCTCCTGGGCCTTCCTGCGGGCTGGCACGGACACATCGAGGACACCGCCTCGACCTCGACGCTCGCCGCCCTGGTCGCCGCTCGTCATGCGACCGGACGCGCGGCCGTCGTCTTCTCGGAGCACGCCCATTCCTCGGTAGAGAAGGGCGCGCGCATCCTCGGGCTCGAGCTGCGCAAGCTGCCCGCCGACGAAGAGTTCCGCCTCCGGCCGGACCTAGTCGGCCGCGAGCTCGCCCGCGGCGACGTCGCCGCCGTGGTCGCGACCGTGGGGACGACGTCGGCGACCTCGGTCGACCCGGTGCCCGAGCTCGCGGATCTCTGCGAGGACGCGGGCGCCTGGCTCCACGTTGACGCCGCCTATGCCGGCGGGGCCTGGGTCTGCCCCGAGTTTCGCTGGTCGCAGGCCGGGGTCGAGCGCGCCGACTCGCTCGTGGTGAACCCGCACAAGTGGATCTTCACCCCGGTGGACTGCTCGGCCCTCTGGACGCGCAAGCCGGGCGTCTTCCGCGAGGCGTTCACGCTGGTCCCCGAGTATCTGCGCACGAGCGACGAGGCCGAGAACCTCTCGGACTACGGCCCCGCGCTCGGCCGGCGCTTCCGCTCGCTCAAGCTCTGGGCCGTCCTGCGCTGCTTCGGGCGCGAGGGGCTCCAAGAGCGGGTTCGCGAGGCAGTTCGGCTCGCGGAGCTCTTCGAGGGCTGGGTGCGCGACGAGCCGGGCTGGGAGCTCTGCGCGCCGCGGCACTTCTCGCTCGTCTGCTTCCGGCGAGTGGGCTCGGACGAGGAGAACATGGCCATCCTCGACCGCGTCAACCGGAGCGGCGAGATCTTCATCACGCACACCAAGCTTGGCGGCCGCGTCGCCCTTCGGCTCGCGGTGGGCAACGCGCGTACGAATGAAGAGGACGTCGCGCTCGCCTGGGAGGTCTTGCAGCGCGAGGCGGTAAGGTAGCGCCATGCTGATCGCAACCACGAACGAGCTCGCGGGCTACGAGATCGTCGAAGTCCTCGGCGAGGTCTTCGGGCTGACCGTCCGCTCGCGCAACATCGGCTCTCAGCTTGGCGCCGGCCTGAAGTCGATCCTCGGCGGCGAGCTGAAGGGGATGACGAAGGCACTCACCGACAGCCGCCAGCAGGTCATCGACCGCATGGTCGCCGAGGCCGAGGCGAAGGGCGGCAACGCCATCGTCGCGATGCGCTTCGACACGTCCGAGATGGGCTCGAACTGGACGGAGATCTGCGCGTACGGCACAGCCGTGCGCGCCCGCAAGATGTGACCTTTGCGGACAGTGCGGGGGGTGACCTCTCTGGACATGCCCGGGGGTCAGACCCCCGGGCATGTCCCGACGCGCAAACCGTCGCCTGAACAGCGCTTGCGGGTCGGTCCGACCTGTGACGACTTCGTCGCGAAAGTGAAACGGAAGCGTGCAGCCGGGCTGAGAAGGCGGGCCTCCTGCCGTGCCTATGCGAGCTCCGCGAGCGCCGCTTCGTGCAAGCGGACGCGGTAGCCCCAGAGCGCCCGGCCGGTGGCCAGGAGGCGCTCGCGGATCGGGCCGGCGAGCTCCTCGGTCGTGCCCCAGCGCGCGGCCGCGATCTCGTGCGCGTCCCGCGGGACGAGCTCGCCCGTCTCCGTCCGCGCGGAGAGCACGTGCGTGCGCCACGGGATCCGCTCGCCCGCGTGGGTGAAGACCGCATCGACGTCCACGAGGTAGCGCTCGAGCTCGATCGCGACGCCCAGCTCCTCGAGCGCCTCGCGGAGCGCGCCCGCGACGAAGTCCTCGCCCGGCTTGAGGCCGCCGCCGGGCGGGCGCCAGAGGCCGGGCTCGTAGTGCGGCTTGCGGATGAGGGCGAGCCGGTCGCCGTTGAAGACGAAGAACGTCACGTCGTGGCGCCGCCCGCCCCGGCTGCTCGAGATGACGAGATCGCGCTCGGCGCGGCTGATCTCGAGCTCGACCCGGAGCCCACTCGGCTCTCCGTACTGCCGTCGGACCTCCGCCAGCACGGCCTCGTCCACCCAGGCCATCAGAGCATCCGCAGGATCTCGGCGAGCTCGCCCGGGCCGGCGACGACGAGGTCGGCCGCGTCCACGAGCGCGCGAGGCGCCTCGTTCGAGCAGACGGCGATCCGCAGGGCGTACTCGAGCTCGGCGGCGACGAGCCCGGCGAAAGCGTCGAGGTCCGTCGTGTCGTCCCCGGCGTAGAGCGCGCGCGCGGCCCCCGAGCGAGCGAGGAGGGCGCGCACGGCTGTTCCCTTGTCGGCGTCCACAGGAGGACGGATCTCCAGAACCTTGCGGCCCCAGCGGGGCACCAGGCCCGCCCCGCGGGCCTCTTCCGCTACGCGCTCGAGTCTCGCGAGAGCGGCACCCTCATTCGGGTCTGATCTATAATGATAGGCTAAGGAGAGCCCCTTGTCCTCCACCGGGAGCCCGATCTCGTCGCGAAAGCGGGCAATCGTCGACTCGAGCTCTCGTGCACGCGGCTCCAGCTCGAGGCCGTGATTCCCGACGACCGTGACGGCTGGCACGCCGACGAGGCGGCGCGCGTCCTCGCCCGCCCGCCCGCTCAGGCAGGCGACCAGGAGGTAGCGGCGCGCCAGCCGCCGCAGCTCGGCCCGTGTCTCCTCCGGGACGGAAGCGAGCTCCGGGGTGGGGGCGATCGGTGCGAGCACACCGTCGACGTCGAGGAGGACGGCGCTCCGCTCGGGCGCTGCCACGAGCGGCGCAAGAAGCTTCTCGGCGTCCACAGCTGGAGCATATGGGCCGAGCCGAGGCTCCAAGCGAGCGCCCCGCCGGGACCCCCTCCGGCCCCGGGGTCCTCGGAAGGGGTGCGCTCATCGAAGCGGTACGCTTGGCTTCCGGTGACCGCTCCCGAGCCGCTCTCAGCCGTCCTGGCCGCCTCCGAGGCGCGGCGTCCCGCGCTCATCTGCCCGGACGACGGCCTGACGCTCGCCTACGGCGAGCTCGCAGAGAGAGTGGACATCCTCGCCGGCAGCCTCGCCGCGCTCGGCCTGGGCCGGGGCGATCGGGTAGCCCTTGCGCTTCCGAACGGCCCCGAGATCGTCGAGCTCATCCTGGCCGTCACCGCACTCGGTGCGGCCGCGGCGCCGCTGAACCCGGCGTACACGGCCGACGAGCACCGCTTCTACCTCGCCGACCTCGCGCCACGGCTCCTGCTCCTGCCCGCAGGAGATTTGGAGGCCGCGCGGGCGGCTGCCGCAGGCGCGTCGCTCGAGGTCGCCGAGGTCGCGCGAGGCGACGGCGGCCCGGTCGAGCTCCTCTCTGCCGGCAGGACCGTCCCAACGGGCGGTGACTACGTGCACGGCGGGCCGGATGACGTCGCCATCCTCCTGCACACGAGCGGCACGACGAGCCGCCCGAAACAGGTGCCGCTCCTGCAGCGGAATCTCGTGGCCTCGGCCCGCTCAATGACCCGCCACTACGGCCTCTCACCCGAGGACGTCTCGTACGTCGCGATGCCTCTGTTCCACGTGCACGGCCTCGTCGCGTCAACGTTCGCCGCGCTGCTCGCGGGCGGCTCGATCGTCGTCCCTCGCCGGCTCGCGCCGCGCCGCTTCTGGGAGCACGTGGTCGAGCTGGGCGTGACGTGGGTCTCCGCGGGACCGACGCTCCACCACATGCTGCTCGAGCGAGCGGAGCGGCTCGGTGGCTCGCGCCTGCGGTTCACGCGGTCGTGCTCGTCCGCGCTCAGTCCGGAGCTCATGGCGTGCGCCGAGGAGACGTACGGCGTCCCGATGATCGAGGCCTACGGCATGACCGAAGCGAGTCACGAGATGGCCGCGAACCCCCTACCGCCCGGCGAGCGCCGCCCCGGGAGCGTGGGGATACCGACCGGCGCCTCGATCCGCGTCGTCGACGCCGGCTGGGCCGACCTTCCCGAGGGATCCCCGGGCGAGGTGGTCGTCAGCGGCCCTGGGCTCACGCCCGGCTACCTCGCGAACCCGGAGGCGAACGCCGCCTCGTTCCGCGACGGCTGGTTTCGTA